>JAYRJH010000321.1:0-3719 GCA_041906415.1 Sphingomonas sp.
CACCACCATGAGGATCACCATCATCACCAGCCCGGTGAGCGCGAGCAGCCCGGCGCGATTGGCGTCGTTCGCCGCGGCCCGCGCCCGCATGTCCTTGCTCCCGTCGTCCAGCAACGGCCAGAGCGAGGCGAGGAAGAACAGCGCGCCGGCGTCGAAGCCGATCATCAGCGCCCGCCCGCGCACCAGCCCGCCGAACATCCCCGCCGCGACGCCCACCACGATCATGATCGTGAGGAAAGCGATGAAGCGCAGCGGCGCGACATGCCGTCCGACCTGCCATTTCCGGTTTCGCGTGGTCATATCCACCACCTAGCGTTCCGGCGCTTCCTCGCCTAGATAGCCGCCCTTCTTATGGCCCGTATCCAGACCCCAAATCGCGTGCGCGGCACGCAGGACATCTTCGGCGCGGAGCAGCGCCGGTTCGCCCATGTGATCGACACGTTCGATCGCCTGCGGAAGCTCTATTGCTTCGGCCGGGTCGAGGTGCCCGTGTTCGAGGCGACGGAGGTGTTCGCCCGCTCGATCGGCGAGACGACCGACGTGGTGTCGAAGGAGATGTATACCTTCCCCGACAAGGGCGGGGATTCGCTGACGCTGCGGCCGGAGTTCACCGCCGGAATCGCGCGCGCCTATATCACCGAGGGGTGGCAGCAGTTCGCGCCGATCAGGCTCGCCACCTCCGGCGCGGTGTTCCGCTACGAGCGGCCGCAGAAGGGGCGCTACCGCCAGTTCCACCAGATCGACGCGGAGATACTGGGCGCGCCGGAGCCTTCGGCGGACGTGGAATTGCTGTGCCTCGCCGATCAGCTGCTGCACGAGCTGGGCATCGCCGACGGCGTGACCTTGCGGCTCAACACGCTCGGCGACGCGGCGACGCGCGATGCGTGGCGCGATGCGCTGGTCGCGCATTTCGAGAAGCATCGCGACGAATTGTCCGAGGACAGCGTGACGCGGCTCGACAAGAACCCCCTGCGCATCCTCGATTCGAAAGACCCGCGCGACCGGCCCATCGCGGACGCCGCCCCCGGCATCGACGATTTCATGACCGTGGAGGCCGGCGCCTTCTTCGAAAGCGTCACGCGCGGGCTGGACGCGGCGGGCGTGGCGTGGACGCGCGACGCGCGGCTGGTGCGCGGGCTGGACTATTACCGCCACACAGCCTTCGAGTTCGTCACCGACCGGCTCGGCGCGCAGGGCACGGTCCTTGGCGGCGGACGCTATGACGGGCTGGTCGAGAATCTCGGCGGCCCCGCCACGGCGGGCGTCGGCTGGGCGGCGGGGGTCGAGCGGCTGGCGATGCTGCTGGAGGAGCCGGCGGCGGAGCGCGCGGACGTGGCGGTGGTGGCGGAGAATCGCGAGCGCGAGGACGATGCCGTGGCGCTCGCCAGCGCTCTGCGGCGCGGCGGCATCGCGGCGGAATTGTTCGTAGCCGGCTCTCCCCGCAAGCGCTTCAACAAGGCGATGGAGCGCAAGCCCGCCGCGATCGTCTCGCTCGACGTGCGCGACGGCGCGCGGACGCACGGCTTCCGCCTGCTCGACGAGGGCTTCGCCGGGGCGGAGCGCGCGCGCGCGATCTTCGAGCAGCGCATCGCCGCATGACCGCCATCTCGCTCGACCGCATCCGGCAGATCGAGGCGCGGCGCGACGAGCTTGCCGCGCTGATGGCGACCGGCGATCTTTCCGGCGAACGCTTCGTCCAGGTGTCGAAGGAATATGCCGAGCTTGAGCCGGTCGCGGTCGCGGCGGCGGAGGTGCGGCGACTGCGGCAGGAGGCGGACAGCCTGTCGCTGATGACCGGCGACGCCGATGCCGAGCTTCGCGCCATGGCCGAGGAGGAATTGCGCGAGAACAAGGCCGCGCTGGAGGCCGCCGACCGCCGCCTCGCGCTCGCGCTGCTGCCGCGCGACGCCGCGGACGAGCGCTCCGCGATGCTGGAGGTGCGCGCCGGCACCGGCGGCGACGAGGCGGCGCTGTTCGCTGGCGACCTGTTCCGCATGTATCAGCGCTATGCCGAATCGCAGGGCTGGCGGGTCGAGCTGATCTCCGCCTCCGAAAGCGAGGTCGGCGGGTTCAAGGAGGTCGTCGCCTCCGTCACCGGGCAGGGCGTGTTCGCGAAGCTCAAGTTCGAAAGCGGCGTCCACCGCGTCCAGCGCGTGCCCGTCACCGAAAGCGGCGGGCGCATCCACACCTCCGCCGCCACCGTCGCGGTGCTGCCGGAGGCGGAGGAGGTGGACGTGCAGATCGACGACAGGGACCTGCGGATCGACATCTACCGCTCGTCCGGGCCGGGCGGGCAATCGGTCAACACCACCGATTCGGCGGTGCGCATCGTCCATATCCCGACCGGCCTCACCGTGATCCAGCAGGACGAGAAATCGCAGCACAAGAACAAGGCCAAGGCGATGAAGGTGCTGCGCACCCGCCTCTACGAGATGGAGCGCGAGCGGCTCCATGCCGAGCGGGCGGGCGCGCGCAAGTCGATGGTCGGCTCCGGCGATCGCTCGGAGCGCATCCGCACCTATAATTTCCCGCAGGGCCGCGTCACCGATCACCGCATCAACCTGACGCTCCACCGCCTGCCGGAGATACTGGCCGGCGACATGGGCGAGCTGATCGGCGCGCTGATCGCCGAGGACGAGGCGGAACGGCTTGCTTCCCTCGACGCCGCTTGATCCCCCATCCCCTGAAGGGGAGGGGTTTATAACCGCCCGCGCCGCGCTAGCCGACGCCGCCGCGCGCTTCGCCTTCTCCGCCACTCCGCGCCTCGATGCGGAGCTGCTGCTCGCCCATGCGCTCGGCATCACGCGCGAGCGGCTGCTGCTGACGCTCGACGACTTCACCGTTCCGCCCGCCTTCGCCGCGCTGGTGGAGCGCCGCGCGGGCCATGAGCCGGTCGCCTATCTCACCGGCACGCGCGCCTTCTGGACGATCGACCTGCATGTCGCGCCCGGCGTGCTGATCCCGCGCGCCGACAGCGAGACGCTGATAGAGACGGCGGTGGCGCATTTCGCGGGCACGCCCGGCCCGAGACGGGTTCTCGACCTCGGCACCGGATCGGGCGCGTTGCTGCTCGCCGCGCTCGATCAATGGCCGGAGGCGACGGGCGTGGGGCTGGACGCCTCTCCGGCCGCGCTCGCCATCGCGCGCGGCAATGCGGCGCGCATCGCCCCCGGCCGCGCGGAGATCGCGGAGGGCGGCTGGCGCGGCACCGGCGAGGCGTTCGACCTGATCCTCTGCAACCCGCCCTATATCGCCACGGATGCGATCCTGCCGCGCGAGGTGGCTGAGCACGAGCCGGCCTCCGCCCTGTTCGCCGGGCCGGATGGGCTGGACGATCATCGCGCCATCGCGCCGCTCATCGAAGGGCAGATCGCGGCGCGGGGCATCGCCTGCATCGAGATCGGCGCGGATCAGGGCGGGAGCGCCGCCGGATTGTTCCGCGCCGCCGGGCTGGATGTGTCGCTGCATCGCGATCTCGGCGGGCGCGATCGTTGCATTGCGGCGCGCAGAACACATATTTCGCTTTGAGAAAGGCCGCCGAACGGCTAAGAGACGCACAGGGGCACGCCAGATCAGCTCAAACGGTTGAAATCAGGCAGGTTGCCCAATCTTCGTCATAAGCCGCTGTAGTCCGGCGGCCGTGGCAGGTCCGGTTCGCGCCACATGCAGCGCGGCGCCGGGCCGGGAATAGTCGCACCGGAAAGTCCGGCGCCGGTTTC
>JAYRJH010000322.1:0-3700 GCA_041906415.1 Sphingomonas sp.
GTCGCGGACGACCTTGCCTTCCGCGTAGCGGGGCCGCGAGGTGGCCAGCGTGAAGTGGGTGATGCGGGTGCCACCTTGGGTGGTGCGGGCTTCCGGGTCCTGGCCGATGTTGCGTAACCGTCCGGCGTGACCGCTATCCGTTCCAGCGCCACGGCATCAGGTCATCGACCTTGGTGATCTTGTAGTCGGGAATGCGGGCGAGAGTGTCAGCGAGCCAGGCGTGGGGATCGACGGCGTTGAGCTTGGCCGTTTCGATCAGGGTGTAGGCGATGGCAGCGGCGTTGCCGCCCGCCTCGGAGCCGACGAAGAGGTAGTTCTTCCGCCCGAGGGCGATGGCGCGCATGCCGCGTTCGGCGGTGTTGTTGTCCAACTCCAGGATGCCGTGGTCGAGGTAGGGGCGCAGGCGGTCCATTCGGGTCAGGGCATAGCGGATGGCGGCCGCGAGCGGGGATTTGCCCGAGATTTCCGTCAGTCTCATGGCCAGCCATCGCTGCAGATCGTCGAAGACCGGGGCGGCGTGAGCTTTGCGGAGTTCCGTGCGGCGGTCTGGCGGCGACCCTCGGGCTTCTTTCTCGACGGCGTAGAGCTGTGCGATCCGGCCGATGGCCTCTCCGGCGATCGGGGAGCCCTGCGACCGATGGATATCGACGAACTTTCGCCGGACATGGGCCATGCAGGCGACCTCGCGGATGGTGCCGGAGCGGTAGAGATCCTCGAACCCGGCATAACCGTCGGCGTGCATCCAGCCGCGGAAGCGGGCGAGGTGGTCCTTGGGATGCTGGCCCTTGCGGTCACCGGAGAAGCGATACCATGCCGCCGGTGGGGCCTGCCCGCCCCAAGGGCGTTCGTCGCGCGCATAGGTCCAGAGCCGGGCGGTCTGGGTCTTGCCGGTGCCGGGCGCCAGCATGCTGATCGGCGTGTCGTCGGCGAAGATCGCCTCGGCTGAGAAGACATGGCGCCCGATGGCGTCGGCCAGCGGCTCCAACAGGGCCGTGCTCTTGCCCACCCAGTCGGCCAGGGTGGACCGGTCCAGGTCGAGACCTTCGCGCTCGAAGATCTGGCTCTGGCGGTAGAGCGGAAGGTGGTCGGCATACTTGCTCACCAAGACATGGGCGAGGAGGCCCGGCCCCGGGCGACCGCGCTCGATCGGGCGCGAGGGCAGTGGGGACTGCACGAAGCGTTCACAGCACGAGCAGGTCAGCCGAGGGCGGACAAGCCGGTTCACGATGAACCGCCCGGGAACGTATTCCAGCTCTTCCGTCACATCTTCCCCGATCCGGCGCAGGCGCCCGCCGCAATCGGCACAGGCATCTGTGCTCGGTGTCAGCTCCACCTCCATTCGCGGGATGTGGTCCGGGATCGGACGACGCTTGGGTTTGTCCTTCTCCTCGATGTCCGGCAGCTTCATCCGCGCGGTCATCGCGGCGGCGGCGATCTCGCTGGTCTCAAGGGCCAGCTGCAACTGTTCCGCCGTCTCGGACGACGCACCAAACCGGTGCGCCCGGTGCCCGGCCAGCTGATGCCGGAGCTTCTCGATCAGGATCGCCTGGGCCTTCACCTCGGCCAGAAGCCGCGCGGTGAAGCTGCGCAGCTCCTCGGGGTCTTCCGGCAATGTCAGGGCCTGGGTGAGCATGCGGAAAGTTTATCCCACTGTATTACTTGTGGGAATCACTGATTGCAGGCGCCGTGGACTATCCCGCCGCCAGAGGCCGCCACGTCCGTTCCGGTGCCCGCCAGTCGATGCCTTCCAGCAGCATCGACAGTTGCGCAGGCGACAAAGCCACCTTGCCCTCCTTGGCCGAGGGCCAGACGAACCGACCCTTCTCCAGCCGCTTCATGAACATGCACGCGCCTTGGCCATCCCACCAGATCACCTTCACCAGATCGCCCCGACGGCCACGGAAGACGAACAGATGCCCGGCGAACGGGTCCTGCTTCAGCACCGCCTCGGCCTGCGCCGCCAGTGCCGTGAACCCCTTGCGCATGTCGGTGGCGCCCGCCGCCAGCCAGACCCGCGTGTTCGCCGGAACCGGGATCACGCCGTCACGCCCCGGATCAGCCGCGCCAGAGCCTCGGGATCATAGCTCCCGCTGATGCGCATCCGGTGCCCGCCCGCCAATTCGATCTCGATGTGGTTGTGGGCGGCAGGTGTTGCCCGGGCAGACCTGGTCTCCGCGACAATCTCCACAGGCAGAAAGCGCGCCTCCTCTGACGGGGGAAGAGCCGAGGCGGGGTCCGGCGCGTAACGGCGATCGCGCAGCCACTTGAAGATCAAGTTCGCATTCACCGCGTAGCGCCGCGCCACCTGGGCGACCGATACCCCCGGCGCCGCCGTCTGGAAGCAGATCGACCGCTTCTCCTCATCCGTCCAAAGCCGCTTCGTCCGACGCGCCACGTCATCACCACAGTGTCCACTATCAATGGTGGACACTATCCCGCACTCTCACACCGCGGCAGAGCGGTTAGACCGGACGGTTACGATGTTGCCGGCGAGAATGACGATGTTCTGCATGGTAGGTCTCCGTTGCTTCTCGGACCTTTTGAGCGAACCAGAAAACTTTCTTCAAAAGCAGCTCCCCGAGCTTCAGCCCGCGTCTCTCCGGCCGAACTTTGAATGTGCAGATCTTCAGTATCTTGTTGGCTTTCTCCGTAGCGTCGGTGTCCAAGCCGGTCTCATCTTTTCTGACAAGGAGGCCGGCAATTCCGTCGTCTTCGATGATCCAGCACAGTCGCCGCTGCTTTACGCATTTTTCCGTCCACCATTTATCGAAGCCGGGATAGTCCTCGCGGAGACTGTCGAAGATTGAATCGGTCAGAGGTATCGCGTGAGCGGCGACCTCATCGATGAAACGCACTGGAGCTTCGATCGGCTCGTAGGTCGTTCGAAGGAGCTGAACAGCGTCTGCTACATAGAGCACCCGGCGACCGAGTTCCGCAGAATGGCGCCTAGCCCGCTCGTGAAGACCTCTGTCCTGGCTGACAAGAAAGTCTACCGCGCCAATGTGAAGCGCATGCAACAAGGTCGCATCGACTATATCGTTCTGCTTCGGCAGCGGCCCGAATACGCTCGAAAGCTCTGCGACAGTCAAGCCGCGGACTTTTGACAGGGCTTGAAATTTGCCGAGCTTACTCAGAGATATCGCTCGGCGGGCTGTATCCTTATCTCGGCCAACATCGTCGTGCGCCGCCTCGTGCACGAAAATATCGACCTTGTGCTTGGCGGCGAGACTTGTAAGCGCTGAAAAGGCCGGCTCTACGGTCTTATTGTCTTCCAGATGAATAATTACATTCGTATCAATCAGATATGTTTGCGTGCTCATCTCGGAGCGCCTTTTGAAGGTCTGGCTTCGCGTAGAAGAAAGACTGCGGAGCCTTAAATCCAAATCGCTCCTTCAATTCAAGCAAGGTCAATGGTCTTGCAAATCGGCGCGGTGTCGACAGTTTTAGTGCAAACCCATCTTCCAGACCACTAAAGTACTCGTCAAAATCGCCTTTCTTAATCGATGCAGACCGACCGTATTTTTTCCAGAGGGCAGAGAGTTCAAGGCGTTCAACGTTCTCAATTTTAATAGCGCCCAGCAAAGCCATTTCTGGCGATGTAGAATAAATATAGGCAGTAACGCCGGCCGATGCCGACAGGGGGAAACGTCTTCTCAGCTCGATGGTCTTAACGCCATCCAATATCTTGCCCGAATAGTTC
>JAYRJH010000323.1:0-3683 GCA_041906415.1 Sphingomonas sp.
CGGGAAGGGCGCGTAGTCCCAGAGCTTCAGGCTGGCATCGATGGCGAGGTCGGTGCGGCCGGAGGCGAGCAGGCCATAGGCCATGCAGCAGCCGCCATAGATGCGCCAGGCGGTCGCGGCGCGCAGCGCATCCAGCGCCGGGCGTTCCGCGTCGCCGAAGAAATCCGGATTGCTCGCCGACAGGATCGCGCCAGACAGCGCGGCGCAGGCCCGCGTGGTGCAAGGCCCGGCGCTGTGGCGAGTCGTCCGGCCCGTCGCACCCACCCAGCGGTCGCCGGTGACCGGCAGATCGATGATGCCGAGCACCGGCACGCCATCCGCGAGCAGCGCGATCAACGTGCCATAGACCGGCACGCCGGCGATGAAGGGTGCGGTGCCGTCCACGGGGTCCAGCACCCAGGTCAGTTCCCGCGCCGGCCCGGTATCGCCGCCTTCCTCACCGATGATGCCATGGGTCGGGAAGCGGTCGGCGATACGTTCACGCAGGCGCCGCTCGATGCGTTCGTCGAGGTCGGTGACGAAGCTGCGATCGGGCTTGAGCGCCACGACAGGCGCCCCGGCCGCGCCGAACATGGCGCGGCTTTCGTCGGCGAGGGCCTCGGCGAAGGCCACCCATTCATCAAGGGAAGTCTTCATCCGCTCTGCCCCCGCCATGGCGCGCCTCAGGCCGCGATGGCTGGCAGGGTGGGCCGGGTGGCGAGCGCCCTGGCCATCAGGGCCTCGACCTCGCGGCGGTCCGCTTCGGGCAAGGCGAGGCGCGGTGGGCGGGTCAGCGCCGAGCCGCGGCCCATGATCTGCTCGCACAGCTTGATGCATTGCACGAGGTCCGGCCGCGCATCGAGATGCAGCAGCGGCATGAACCAGTCGTAGAGCGCGCGGGCTTCGGCGAAGCGGCCGGCGGCGGCGAGGCGGAACAGCGTCTCGCCTTCCCGCGGGAAGGCGTTGGACATGCCGGACACCCAGCCCACCGCGCCGAGCATGATGCTCTCCACCACGGTGTCGTCGAGGCCGGCGAAGAGGGTGAAGCGGTCGCCCACCATGTTGCGCAGATCGGTGAAGGCGCGCGTGTCGCCCGAGGAATCCTTGAAGGCCTGGATCGTCTCGACATCGGCGAGCGAGGCGAGGATGTCGGGTGTCACCGCGTTCTTGTAGATGGGCGGGTTGTTGTAGACCATCAGCGGCAGGTCGATCGCCGTGCCGACGCTGCGGTAATGCGCCGCCGTCTCGTGCGGCTTGGACGAATAGACCAGCGCCGGCATCAGCATGATGCCGTCCACGCCCGCCTTCCGCGCGGCGCGCGCGGTGTCGATGGCGAAGGCGGTGGTGAATTCGGCGACACCGGCGACGGCCGGGACCTTGCCCTTCGCCACATCCACCGCGGCCTCGATCACCGCGACCTTCTCGGCGGTGCTGAGCGAGCAGTTCTCGCCGACCGTGCCGCAGACCACCAGGCCGGAGACGCCGTCGCGGATCAGCCCGGCGATCACCTTCCGCGTCGCCTCCACGTCGAGCGAGAAATCCTCGCGGAACTGCGTCGTCACCGCGGGGAAGACGCCCCGCCAATTCACCTTCTGCGCCATGGCCTGATTTCCTTCTCGACGATGGCGTCTTCTTTAGAATTTATAAATTGTCAGCGTCAAGAAGAATTTATAAATTATGCAGAGCCAATGGAATCAATGCGATGGGACGCCAAGCCGCGCGGGAAGCCGCACTCGGGAACGGCCACAAGACCGTCACCGCCGCCGCCGCCGAGGCGATCCGCCGGCGCATCCTCGATGGCTCCTACGCCACGGGGATGAAGCTGCAGCAGGACATGCTGGCCGCGGAGCTCGGCATCAGCCGCATCCCGGTGCGCGAGGCGCTGTTCCAGCTCGACGCCGAAGGCCTGGTGACGATCGAGCCGCAGCGCGGCGCGACGGTCTCGCCGCTCTCTCCCGAGCGGATGACCGAGACACTGGAGATGCGCGCCATCCTCGAGCCCTATCTGCTGCGCTGCTCGGCGCCCAATCTCACGGAGGCCGATCTCGCGGCGCTCGATCGCCTTCTCGAGAACTACGCCGGCGCGATCGACGCGAACGAGGTCAATCGCTGGGGTGAATTGAACACGGCGTTCCACCTCGGCCTCTATGCCCGCGCCCATCGCCCGCGGGCTCTTGCGACGGTGGCGACCCTTCTGCGCGAGTCAGATCGCTACACGCGTGTGCAACTGGCAGCGAGCGTCGAGTACCAGCGGCGCGCCCAGCTTGAACATGCCGAGCTGCTGCGCCTGTGCCGCGCAGGGAACCACGAAGCGGCCAGCGGCCTCATGCGGGCGCATATCCAGCATGTTCTCGATGCACTGACCCGGATTCTCGATGCTGCCGGACGCGATTGACCGCCGCCGACGGGCACCCGCATTCTGGATTGTCAGACGGATGAAGCGGACATCAGCCTGGCTTCGACAGCACCTGGAGGTGCGTGGAAAAGCTGTCGATGACGGAGAGCGCATCGCCGTGCGCATGGCCGGGATCCGGCCGCAGGACTGACGCAACCCCGAGGAGACATGCACCATGCGCCTGCCCGAAGCCGACCCCGCCCGATCTCCGGAGCTGGAAGCCGCCTATGCCGCCTTCCGCGGCACGCGCGGCATCGTGTCCAACGTCATGAAGTCCTTCGGCCATGCGCCGGAAGGCATGGCCGCGATCTCCGAGCTCGGCCGCTACTGTCGCTACCGCACGGCGCTGACGGAGTTGCAGAAGGAGCTCGTGATCCTCATCACGGGCCGCGGCATTGCGTACGCCTGGTACCATCACAGGCCGCTCGGGCTGCAGGCCGGGCTGACCGAGGCGCAGCTCGATGCGCTCCGCGAAGGCCGCACGCCGGGCGGCCTCGACGAGACCGAGGCGGCGCTTTGCGACTATGTCTTCGCCTATGCCTCACTCAAGGGTGTGCCGCAGCCGGTCTTCGCGCGCTTGGCCGGGCTGCTGACGCCGCGGCAGCTCACGGACGTGAACATCATCTCCGGCTACTACCTCTGCGTTGCGTCGAGCATCGTCGCGATGGAGGTGCAGCCCGATCCGCCGCAGGTGCGCGACGCCGGGACGAGCTTCCACGAAGCCGCCGGCACCGGTCCGCGCTGACGGGCGGCAGCATTGGGCATCGTCATCATCGGCGCCGGCGCGATCGGCGGCAGCCTGGGCGCGCATCTCATCCGTGCGGGGCATGACGTGCTGCTGGTGGACAGCGCCGCCGACCATATCGCCGCCATCCGCGATCGCGGGTTGCGCCTGGAGGGGCGCGAGGAGTTCACCGTGCGCGCCCGCGCCGTGACGCCGGATGGGCTGGCCGGGGCGCTTGGCGGCGCGGTGCCGGAGACGGTGGTGCTGACCGTGAAGGCGCAGCACAGCGAGGACGCGCTGCGGCCCGTGCCGGCGCTGCTCGGGCCGGGCAGCGTCGTGCTTTCCATGCAGAACGGCCTGAATCCGCATGCCGTCGCCGCCTGCGTCGGCGCTGGCAGGACGCTGGCCGCCTGCATCAATTCGATGGCGGCGGATTATCTTGAACCCGGCCGCATTCTGTTCGGCGGGCCGGGGACGATCCGGGTGGGGGAGCTCGACGGCCCCATCACACGCCGTGTCGAAAGGTTCGTCGGCCTGCTGCGCGACAGCTACGTCTCGAATACGGTGGCCACGGACAATGTCTGG
>JAYRJH010000324.1:0-3673 GCA_041906415.1 Sphingomonas sp.
CGCGCGCCGCGCCGGCCAGGCTGGAGAAACTTTCCTATGCCGTGCTGGCGCTCGGTGATCGCACCTATGACGATTTCTGCGCGTTCGGCCGCCGGATCGATCAGGCGCTGCATGCCGCCGGCGGGCACCGCCTGTTCGACCGGATCGACGTCGATCGCGAGGATGCCGCCGCGCTCCGGCACTGGCAGCAGCAGACGATCGGCATCGGCGCGACCTTCGACGAGGCCGACTGGATTTCCGCCGCTTATGCTCCGTGGCGGCTGGCGGAGCGCCGGTGCCTGAACCCCGGCAGCCCCGGCGATCCGGCGTGGCACATCGCGCTCGAGCCGGTGGAAGGCATGCCTTCATGGCAGGCGGGCGACATCGTCGAGGTGGTTCCAGAAGAAACCGTGGACGGCATCCCCCGCACGCCGGTGCATCATCGCGAATATTCGATCGCCTCGCTTCCCGCATCGGGCCAGATCGAGCTGATCGTTCGCCTGCGCCGGCACGACGACGGCACGCCGGGGCTTGGGTCCGGCTGGCTGACTGAGACGGCAGGGATCGGAACCGTCATGCCGGCGCGCATCCGCGAAAACCCCGCCTTCCGGCCCGGCCCGGAGGACGGCCCCGTGATCTTGATCGGCAGCGGCACCGGATTGGCCGGCCTGCTCGCGCATCTGCGCGACCGCGCCGCGCGAGGGGTGAAAAATGCGTGGCTGATCTTCGGGGAACGGAGCCGCGAACACGATTTCTTCCATCGCGACGAGATCGAGGCGATGCGCGCCGACGGCACGCTGGCGCGGCTCGACCTCGCCTTCTCACGCGATCAGCAGGCGCGTGTCTATGTGCAGCACAGGATAGACGTGGCGGCCGACGATATCCGCGAATGGGCCGGGCGCGGCGCGGCGATCCTCGTATGCGGCGGGCTGGCATCCATGGCCCCGGCCGTCGATCGATCGCTCCGACGCATCCTCGGCGACGAAGGCGTCGAGGCGATGGCGCAATCGGGACGATATCGGCGCGATATCTATTGAGCAGCCATTCGATCCCGAAGGTCGACGGATTCCGTTGAAGCCGCCCTCAGGACCCGGCCCGTGAGCGCTCTCCAGGTTCCTGACTCGCGGACCGCCGCAACCGTGAAACACCAACAGCGCGACTGGCGGAAGCAGATGCGACTGTGCGCTGTTCCGAGTCGGATGGGGACAACCGCACTTGTGCCCGGGCGGCTTCCCATCTCGATCTGCGAACATTGGGATAATACAATGTCCGTTCGCTGTCTGGCTCCTCTAAAGACAGGCGGATTGTCTACGATTCCGGAGCCTCGATGATCGTTTTGCCGAGCAACCGCCTGCCGTTGCTTCCGTCGCTGATCGCGATGACCGCGCTGCTCGGTGGTTGCGCACATTACGAGGCGGCTCCCCTGCCCCAACGCCCGGCATTTGCCGCAACGCTGGCCGTCCTGCCGCAAGTGCCGGCACGGCCGCTTTCGGTGGATGAGGTCGTTGCCCTCGCCGTTGCCCGCGCGCCCGATCTGGTCGCGGCCAGGACGAAGCGCGGCGTCGCGGAGGCGCAGCTGGTGCAGGCCGGCGTCCTGCCCAACCCGTCCCTCACCGGCGCATTCCTGCCGCTCGTTTCCGGCGCCGGGACCGTGCCGGCATGGAATCTCGGGCTGGCGCAGGATCTGAAGGCGCTCATCATCCGTGGTCCGAAGCTGCGCGGCGCGCGCAATGCAGCCGCGCAGGTCCGCGCGGACATCTTATGGCAAGAATGGCAGGTCGCGGGACAGGCGCGGCAGCTCGCGGTCGATCTGATCCAGCGTGAACGCTCGCGCGCGATGCTGGAGGAAGCGGTGGCATTGCTTGGCCACCGCTACGAAGTAACGCAGAAGGCGCTGGCCGCCGGCAACGCGACCTTGGTGACGGCCGCGCCCAGCGCGACCGGCTATCAGCAGGCGCGCGCCAACCTTCAGGCGCTGGACCAGCAGCAATTGCAGGACCGGCACAAGCTCAATGCCCTGCTCGCGCTCGCACCCGACGCGGTCGTGCCGCTCGCCGCCAGCCCGGACGTCGCGTCGCTCGACATTCCCGCGGCACGCGCCAGCCTCGCCACCTTGCCCGAACGACGACCGGATCTGCTCGCGCTGCGCTTCGGCTATGCCTCGCAGGATGAGGCGTTGCGCGGCGCGATCCTGTCGCAATTCCCCGACTTCGTCCTCGGCGGCAGCGTGTCGAGCGACAACAGCAACGTCATCAACGCGGGCCCGAACGCGCAGATCGGCCTGCCGCTGTTCGATCGCAACCAGGGCAATATCGCGATCGCCCGCGCTACCCGGGAACAGCTCCGCGCCGAATATGCGGCGCGCCTTGATGCCACGATGGGTGAGGTCGGCGGCCTTCTTTCGGAAATGGAGCGGATGCGCGCGCAGCTTGCGATCGTCGAACGTGATCTGCCCGCCGCGCGGCTCGCCGCCGCCCGCGCCGCCGCCGCCTTCGGCAAGTCCGCGCTCGATGAACGCGCCTATGTCGATCTCGTCACCAATCGCTTCACCAAGGAACAGGAAGTGTATGCGTTGCAACTGAGCCTGCTCGATCGACAGGTGGCGATCGAGACATTGCTCGGCGCCGGCCTGCCCGGCGTCGACACGCTCGGCCTCGCCGACCCCGGCTCGAAGGGCGCCGCACGGTGAGGCTCGTCACGATCCCGGCACTCGCGGCCGCCTGTCTGACCAGCGCGTGCGGTTCGCCCGGATCTCCGGACAATACGGCGGCGGGAACGACGCTTGTGACGACAACGGCGACCCGTCAAGGCAGCCTGCCGCGCGTGATCGAGGCTTATGGGCAGGCGACGCCCGCCGCCAATGGGGTGGCGACGTTGAGCGTCCAGCAGCCGGGGCAGGTCACCGCGATCCCCGCCGTCGCGGGCACCACCGTCGCGGCCGGCGCGCCGGTGGTGGTGTTCGCCGTTGCTCCCTCGGCGCGCAGTAGCTATCTCCAGGCGGAGGGCGCGGTGAAGGCGGCGGAATCGCAGCGCGCGACCACCGCGCAGCTCGTCACCCAGCAGCTCGCCACGCGCGACCAACTCGTGCAGGCGGAGAAGGCCGTGGCCGATGCCCGCGTCGCGCTCGTCGCGCTGGCGAAGGAGGGCGCGGGCGCGGCGACGATCACTCTGCGCGCGCCCTTTGCCGGCATCGTCAGCACCCTGCCGGTCGCACCGGGCGATCGCACCCAGCCGGGGCAGGCGCTGGCGACGATCGCGCGCGCCGGCGCGATGATCGTGACGGTCGGGGTCGATCCCGCCAGCCGCGCGGACCTGCGCGTCGGCGCGCCCGTCACGCTCACGCGGCTCGACGGCGGCGCGGACGTGGCCGGCCATGTCCAGCGCGTCGATGCGATGCTCAACCCGCGCACCCGCCAGATCGATGTCGATATCGCCTATCCCGCCGGCGCCATCCTACCCGGCGAAGCGATGCGGGTGGCAATCGAGACCGGCCGCGCCGAGGGCTGGCTGGTGCCGCATCGCGCGGTGGTGGTGGACAGCGACGGCAAGGCCAATGTGTTCCAGGTCGTCGGCGGCAAGGCGAAGGCGGTGCCCGTGACGATCGACGTGGCGCGCCCGGACAATGATCTCGTCTCCGGAAAGCTCGATGCCCGCGCACCGCTGATCATCGACGGCGCGTATCAACTCGAAGATG
>JAYRJH010000325.1:0-3652 GCA_041906415.1 Sphingomonas sp.
CGCTGGAGGCTTCGCCGACGCCGAGCTGCGCGATCAGGTCCGCCTTCACCCGGTCCAGCTCATGCGCGCGATCGAGCCGCAGCAGCTCCAGCTTCGCCGCATCGCGCGCCGCCGCATCGGGAACGATGCGATCGATCAGCGCGGCGATCGGCATGATGATTCCATCGGCAGCCATCATCCCCCTCCCCGTTCAGCCGAGCCGATTGGCGAGCCAGCCGTAGAGGAACGCCTCATTGGCCGGGCGGCTTTCCGCCAGCGCCATGTAGCGCGCGCCCTGAAGCGCCTCCAGCGCCTTCACCAGCACCTGCTCGCCGCCGTTCCCGCGTTTCGCGCGGAAGCCCTCGAGCGCGGCCAGCGTGCGCGGGCCGATCGCTCCATCCACCGCGATGTCGGGATAATCCCTGGCGTTGCGGTTCAGGGCATTGAGCGCGCGCTGCAGGAACCCGGTCGCCACAGCGGGCCCCATGTTCACGCCGGTGTCGAACAATTCCGCCGCCACCTTGGGCATATGTTCCGCGACGCGATCATAACCGGGGCGTTGCCAATAGAGCCGGCGGTAGATCGCCGCCGCCGTCTCGCGCGGCAGGGCGCGCATGTCGCCCCGATAGCCATTGGCCCGCGCCACTTTCTCCGTGATCCCCCAGCGCGTCGCGCCGCCGCGATCGGCCGGATTGTTGCTGTATCCGCCCTCCCGGCCGATCACCTCGTCGATCAGGTCTTCGATATCCATTGCCGCCCTCCTTCGATGGGAAGGCTGCATCATTTAACCTAATTGGTTCGCGTAGGACAGGGTTTCAGCCAAAATCGACGGATTCGAAGCGCACCGGCACGCCCTGCGGCGCATCGCCCAGACCGTCCTCCCACATCGCGACATGGCCGCGGATGATCGTGCCGATCGGCTTGCCGGTCAGTTCCATCCCCTCGAACGGCGACCAGCCGCAGCGCGAGGCGAGCCATTTCTCCTCCACCGTCCAGCGCTTCTTCAGGTCGACCACGGTGAAATCGGCGTCATAGCCCGCCGCGATCCGCCCCTTGCCCTCGATGCCGAAGATGCGCTGCGCGCCCGCGCTGGTGAGGTCGATCACACGCTGGAGCGTCAGCCGCCCGCGCGCGGCATGGTCGAGCAGCAGGGGCAGCAGGGTCTGCACCCCCGGCATCCCACTGGGTGAGGCGGGATAGGGCTTCTCCTTCTCTTCGCGCGTATGCGGCGCGTGATCGGAACCGATCACGTCGGGCACGCCCTGGTTGAGCCAGCGCCACAGGCCGTCACGGTGCGCGCCGGAGCGGATCGGCGGATTCATCTGCGCGAAGGTGCCGAGCCGGGGATAAGCCTCCTCCCCCGCCAGCGTCAGATGCTGCGGCGTCACCTCGCACGAGGCGATGTCCTTGTGCTGCGACAGCAATTCCAGCTCGGCCGGGGTGGTGACGTGGAGCACATGGATGCGCCGCCGCGCCGTGCGCGCCAGGGACAGGATGCGCCGCGTGGCGAGGATCGCGCTCTCGTCGTCGCGCCACACCGGATGGCTGGAGGGATCGCCGGCGACGCGCTCGCCCTCGCGCGCGTTCATCCGCGCCTCGTCCTCGGCATGGATGGCGACGCGGCGATGGCCGGACGCCAGCACCTCAGCAAGCCGCGCATCCTCGCTCACCAGCAGGTCGCCGGTCGATGCGCCCATGAAGATCTTCACGCCCGCCGTGCCGGGCAGCCGCTCCAGCTCGGCGAGATCACGGGCGTTGTGATTGGTCGCGCCGACGTAGAAGGCATGATCGCACCACATCCGCCCTTTCGCGCGGGCGAGCTTGTCGGCGATGGCATCGGCGCTGTCGGTATTGGGCCTGGTGTTCGGCATCTCGAACACCGCCGTCACCCCGCCCATCACCGCCGCGAGGCTGCCGCTGGCGAGATCCTCCTTATGCTCCAGCCCCGGTTCGCGGAAATGCACCTGCGTGTCGATCACGCCGGGGAGGATGTCGAGGCCGGCGCAATCGATCGTCCGCCCCGCGTCGCCGCTCGCGCCGATCGCGACGATCCTGCCGTCCCGCACGCCGACGTTCGCCGCGACGGGGCCGCCGGGCGTGTGCACGATGCCGTTGGCCAGCATGAGATCATAGGTCGCCATTCTTCAACCCTTCCGTCGCCTGTCGGTCATCCCTAACTTGGGCGGATGAGCGACACCACCCCGACCATGCTGGCCGACCGCGCCGTGATCCGCATTTCAGGCGAGGACGTGCGCGGCTTCCTGCAGGGGCTGGTGACGAACGACGTGTCGGGCGCGCTGCCGGTCTGGGCCGCGCTGCTGACGCCGCAAGGCAAGGCGCTGTTCGATTTCCTGATATGGGGAGATGGCGCGGACCTCCTGATCGATTGCGAGGCGACGCAGGCCGATGCACTGGTGCGGCGCCTCTCGATCTATCGCCTGCGCCGTCCGATCACGATCGCGCGCGACGAAGGGCTGGCGGCGCATTGGAGCCTTTCCGGCGACCTGAGCGCCTCCGATCCCCGCCTGGCGGCGCTCGGCCGGCGCTGGATCGCGGCACCCGGCGCGGCGGCGGAGGGCTGGCTCGCGCACCGCCTGTCGCTCGGCGTTACGGAAGGCGTGGCCGAGCTTGGCGAAGGCACGACGCTCTGGCTGGAGTGCAACGCGCGCGAGCTGAACGGCGTAAACTTCGCCAAGGGCTGCTATGTCGGGCAGGAGAATACCGCGCGGATGCACCATCGCAGCAAGGTGAACCGCCGGCTGGTCGTCGTCCCGATCGGCGAGCCGGGCGAGCGCACCCGCGCGCTCTATCCCGCGCTGGGCCTGATGGTGGAGCACCGCCGCGTCGAGGCGCTGGGCGATGCGATCGTGCCGGCGTGGCTTTCAGCCGCGCTCGACTGATTCGTTCGGCCACAGCCCCGGCGTCGCCAGTTCGAGCACATGGCCGTCCGGGTCCTCGAAATAGAGGCTGGTGCCGCCGCGCGGCCAGTGCATCTCGCCGCGCGAGGGCACGTCATTGGCCGCGAGATACGCGCGCCATCCCTCCAGTGCATCGGCCGAAATCGCGAACGCCATGTGGAGCGGTCCGCGCCCGTCATGGCCGGGAATCACGCCGCGATCGCTCGCCACGTCATGGGTCGCGCCGCCTTCGGGAAAGAGCAGCAGCACCCCGCCCCGCCCCGCGTCGAACGCCGTCAGCCGTTCGCTTTCGACCATGACTTCCAGGCCCAGCAGATCGCGGAAGAACGCCACCGATCGCGCCATGTCGGAGACGTAGAGCGCCGTCTCCAGCAAACCGGCGATCGGTGGCGGCGCGCTCACCGTCCGACGGCCGTATAGGCGAAGCCCGCCCGCTCGGCCTCGTCGCGGTCATAGACGTTGCGCAGATCGACCAGCACGCGCGCCGCCATCGTTTCCGCCAGCCGCTTAAGGTCCAGCGCGCGGAACACGTCCCATTCGGTGACGATCGTCACCGCGTCCGCGCCCTTCGCGGCGTCATAGGCGTCGGTGCAATAGGTGATGTTCGGCATCACCGCCCTGGCCGTCTCCGCGCCCTCCGGATCGAACGCGCGGACGTTCACGCCCGCGTCCACCAGGCTCTGCACGATCGCGATCGAGGGCGCGTCGCGCATGTCGTCGGTATTGGGCTTGAAGGTGAGGCCGAGGATCGCGAC
>JAYRJH010000326.1:0-3640 GCA_041906415.1 Sphingomonas sp.
ACCGCGCGCCCGGTCGAGCAGATCGTCGAATTCGTGCGCGAGCATGAAGCCGACCTGCTCGTCATCGGGGCGACGGCGCATATCGACCTGTGGGAGCGGCTGTTCGGACGACGTTCCGACCGGATGACGCACAAGGTCGATTGCTCGGTGCTGATCGTGCGTGCACGGGGCCATGGCCTTGCATGACCCCCGTCGCGGCACGACAGATCAGAACCGCTTGCGCAAGGTGATGAACGCCTGCCGCGGCGCGCCGATCAGCATCGATGCGAGCGTGCCCTTCGGATCGTTGAAGGCGTAGCCGTTCTGCCCCAGCGTGCCGACATATTTCTTGTCGAACAGGTTGGTGACGTTGCCCTGGATCTCCAGCCCGTCGAGAAGGCCGCCGGCATCGTGGAAGCGGTAGCCGAGCGTCAGGTCCACCAGCACGCGCCCGTCCACACCCGCGTCGTTGGTGAAGGTGTAATAGCGCCGGCTCTGGTAATTCGCGCCGACCCGCGCGATGATCGCCCCGTCGTCATAGGAAAGGTCTGCATTGGCCATGTGCCGGGGCGTGTTGACCACCTGCTTGCCCTTGACGGCCCATAATTGCCCGCTCAGCACGTCGTCGTCATATTTCGCGTCGGTGAAGGCATAGGAGCCGTAGAGCGACAGCGCGTGCGTGAAGCGATAGGTGCCCGCCATCTCGACGCCGTTGGTCGTGACCGAGCCGACATTGGATAGGATCGTCGGGCACCCCACGACCGCGTTGCACGGCTGGATCGAAAGCAGGCGGTTGCTGAACTTCACGTGATAGGCCGCGATCGACCCCTCGAAGCCTTGCAGGTGGAAGCGCAGGCCGCCTTCCAGCGTCCATGAAGTTTCCGGTTTGATGGCATGCTCGATCGCCTGGAAGCCGGCCCGGTTGGTCTGGAACGGCTCGATCGTGAAGGCGCGCATGTTCTCGGCATAGCTGACGAAGCCCTCGATCGCGCTCGAGAAATTATAGTTCGCGCCGACCTGCGGGATGAACATATCCTTCGACTGAAGCTTGCCGGTCGTGTCGCGATCGGCGAGCGAACCCTGGCTGGCCGGATCGAGCCGATTGTCGATCCTGACGTTCAGCCCCTTGAAACCGGCGCTGACCTTGAGTTCCGGCGTGACCTGCCACGTGTCCTGCACGAAATACTGCCACGTGTTGATCTTGTCGTCGTATTTATAGTCGATGAAGAAAGGATCGGTCGGCCATTGCCGGTCCGCGACGCTCGACGTGCTGCCGGCCGTGAGCGGGAAATATTCGCGCGTCAGCGCATAATTGTTGTGCTCATACCAGCCGCCGACCTCGATCGTGTGATTGGAAACCTTGAAGGTCAGCGATCCGGTCAGGCCGGCGCGATCGATGTCATAGGCGGTCGAGCGGATGGACCAGGGCGCGCCGTTCGGCGAAGCCGCGAAGGGCGTCCACCAGGTGCCGATGCCCTTGTTGTGATGGTAATAGGGAACCAGCTTGAGCGAAACCGCGTCGCTGAATTGATAATCGATGTTCGCGCCGGCCAGGAAGTCCTTACGCAAACCGTATCCGTTGTAATAGGTGTCGGTGACGAGGATCGGCTGCGGATATCCCGGCGCGCTGGTATAATACACACCGTTCCAATAGTTCTTCGCCATCGTCAGCGCGGTGGCATAGTCCTTCCTGAGATAATCCCAGTTCCAGCCATATTCCTTTATCAGGGCGAGCGACATATCCATATAGTCGTCGTCCTTGAAATCGGAATAATTGGCGAAGGCGGTGATGCTTCCCTTCGCGCCCAGAGGCACGACCAGCTTGCTGTTGATCGACCAGGCCTGCTGCTTGCCGCCGCCCTTCCACATCGGCGCGTCGAGCCATGAGCCGCTGACATAGCCCTTCACGCCGCCGCCGATATCGCCAGTCTCCAGCCGGCCGAACAGGCGATAGGCGTTCTCGCTGCCGTAGCTCGCCTCCAGATCGCCGCCCATCCTGTCGTCCGGCGCCTTGCTGAAGAACTGCAGCGTGCCGCCGAGGTTGGAGCTGGACGCCGTGTCCAGCGCGCCCGATCCCTGCGCCAGCGTGGACCTGGCGATATTCTCCGACGCGATGGCGCGGCTGATGTGCAGGCCGTTGAAATTGGCGTAGCTCATGTCCCCCAGCGGCACCCCGTCCAGCGTGAAGCCGAGCTGGTTCTGCGCGAAGCTGCGCACGGAGATGCGCGTGGACCATTCGTTGGTGCCGAGCGCATTGGCGGACTGGAAGGAGACGCTGGGCAGCTTTTCCAGCACCTTGAGCGCGCTGGTGCCCGGCGCGCTGGCGGCGATGTCGGCGGCGGTGAGCGTCTGCACCTGCCGCGTCTCGCCCCTGCCGTAGACGACGACGTCCTGCTGCTCGCTATCCTGCGCCCGCGCCTGCGATGCCGAAAGCGCGAGGGCGATGAATGCGGCGCCGGCCATGAGCTGATGTCGAACCATGTTTCTCCCCCCAATTCGATCCGTCGAGGGCGATCGCCATCGTTGCGGGAAGCGATGCTCCCGGCGTGGTGATCCAACGGACCCGTTCTGTCGTTTCGGCTGTTATGAACCTGCTGGTGCGCGAGGCTATTCAGCAAGGCTTCTTATGGTCAAGTCGCGTTTTCCTTATGATTGGGCGACGCGCTCCTCCGCCGGTCCGGCGATCTTCCGCCGCCGGCACAGCCACAGATAGGCGAAGGCGGAAACGGGCAGGCCGATCAGCATCGACACGTCCACCCCGCCCAGCAGCCTTGCCGCCGCGCCGGTGAACAGATGCGTGCTGAAGAACGGCACCATCGCCGCGAAGCCGATCGCATAAGCGGCCAACCCCGCCGCGTTCCATCGCCCGTAGATGCCGTCGGGATCGAAGATGTCGGGGATCGAATAATGGCATTTCCGCACGATGTAGAAATCCACCAGATTGATCGCGGTCCATGGCGTGAACAGGTAGATCAGGATCGACAGCAGCAGCTCATATTGGTGCATGAAGCTGCCCGATGCGGAGAATGACAGGATCGATGAGGCGATCATCACGATCAGCAGCGCGATCACCCGGTTCCTCACCGATGCCGTGATCTTGCGGAACGCATCCGCGATGCTGAGCAGGGTGAGCGACGCGTCGTAGAAGTTGAGCGAGGTGGCCGTTATGAGGCTGGCGAACGCCACCACCAGCAGCACCGTGCCGAAACCGGGGACGATCGCGTCGCCCACCATCCGCGCGGCGGCGATCACGTTCATCTGCGGAAAGGCCGCGACCGCCACCGCGCCGACCAGCATCATCCACACGCCCCCGATCATCGCGCCCGCGAACGTCCACCAGAAGGCCGATCGCACGCCGACATCCGGCGGAAGGTAGCGCGAGTAATCGGAGACGTAGATCGACCAGCTGAGCTGGTAAGCGGCCGCGGCGAAGAACTGCATCAGGAAGGGGACGACCGCGAAATGGCCGGGATCGAGCTGCCCCGCCGGCAGCGGCACGAACAGCATCGCGCCGATGCTGAACACGGCGAGGATCGCGATCAGCAGGAAGGCCAGGATGCGCTGCGCCCGGTGGATCAGGTCGCAGCCGATCAGCGCCACGGCGAGGCCGACGATGGTGAACACCACCATCGTCGGCCGCGCCGCCAGCGCCGCCAGCTCG
>JAYRJH010000327.1:0-3615 GCA_041906415.1 Sphingomonas sp.
GTGCTCGCCCCATGATCGCGCATAGAGCGAAAGGAACCGGCGCAGCCCCGGCACGACGCCCAGCCGCGCCTTCTTGACGTAGAGATAAAGCGGCCGCGCGCCCGGATAGCTGCCGTCTGCGATCGTCGCGCGGCTGGGGAGGACGCCGCCGATCGGCAGGCCCCGCACCATGTTCGCATTCTCCTCCAGATAGCTGAAGCCGAACACGCCGATCGCATCGGGGTTGGAGACGAGCTTCCGGACGATCAGATTGTCGCTCTCGCCCGTGTCGATATAGGCCCCGTCCTCCCGGATGCCGCGGCAGCGCGCGGGCGGCTCCCCCGCGGGGCAGCCGCGCGCGAGGATCATCCTGACCAGCGCATCGCGCGTACCGCTGGTCGCGGGCGGGCCATAGACCTCGATCCGCGTCGGCGGCAGCATGGGATTCACCTCGCGCCATGTGCGCGCCTCATTGGGATGTCCCCCCGGCACGGCGGCGAGCGCGCGATAGAGGTCGGCGGGCGTCAGGGCCATGGCCGGCCCGCGTGGCGCGTGGGCGAAGGCAATGCCGTCCAGCCCGATTTCCACCTCCAGCAGCTCGCCCGCGCCGTTGCGCGCGCAAGCCTCATATTCGCGTCGGGACATGCGGCGGGAGGCATCGACGATATCGGGGTGCGCCGCGCCCGGCCCGGCACAGAACAATTTGATCCCCGCGCCCGTGCCGGTCGATTCGATCACCGGCGGCCTGGCATGGGGCCGCTCCGCGAGGAAATGCTCCGCCACGATCGCGGTGAAAGGGTAGACGGTGGAGGAGCCGACCACCCTGATCTGGTCGCGCGCGGCCGGCCCGTCCGCCGCCCGATCATGGCAGGCGGCCAGCAGCAGCGCTCCGGCGGCGATCAGGGCAGGCTTGCGAATCATCCGTTCCCAAAGGGGCGGCGCGCGGCGGCGCCCGTTCCGCATCCGCCTCTGTGACATTTGCGTTACGCCATTGTGACAGCGGCATCCGCCGCGCGCAGCATCACGGCGATGCGCGTGCCTTCGCCCGGCGTGCTGGCGATATCCAGCCGTCCGCGATGCCGCTCCACGATATGCTTGACGATCGCGAGGCCCAGCCCGGTGCCCCCGAGCGAGCGGCTGCGCCCGGCGTCCACGCGATAGAAGCGTTCCGTGAGGCGCGGCAGGTGCTCCGGCGCGATGCCGTCGCCCTGATCGCTCACCACCAGGCGCACCATTCCCCCGGCGGCGGGCGCGGCCTCCACCCGGATCGGCGTGCCCGGCCGGCCATATTTCATCGCATTGCCGATCAGGTTGTGGAGAAGCTGCGAAAGCTGCACCGCCTCGCCCATCACCAGCGGCAGGCCGGGGGTGACGTGGAGCGAGATATCGCGCCCGCGCCCGTCATGCGCATCGGCCAGCGCGTCGGCGACCTTGCCGATCAATGCCGCGAGATCGACCGAATCGGAAGGCTGGCGGAACTTGTCCGCCTCGATCCGCGAGAGGCTCATCAGATCCTCGACCAACCGCTCCATCCGCCGCGCCTGATCGAGCACGACGCGCAGGAAGCGGGCGCGGATGTCCGGGTCTTCCCCCGCTTCGTCCGCCAGCGTCTCGACATAGCCAAGGATCGAGGCGAGCGGAGTGCGAAGCTCGTGGCTGGCATTGGCGACGAAATCGACGCGCATCTTCTCCGCGGCATGGCTGTCCGTCCGGTCGATCAGATGGACGAGCCGCCGGTTGCCGCCGATCGCATTGGCCCGCATCTCCCAGCGCTGGTTCAGGCCGCCAAGCCCGACCAGTTCGATCGGCGGGCCTTCCGCCTGTTCCGCCAGATGCGCCGCCGCAGCCGGGTGACGGATCGCGGTGCGCACGTCCTCGCCGGCGACATGCTCGCCGAGCAGCGCGCGCGCCGCGCGATTGGCCAGCATCACGCGCGTGCCGTCCACCAGCAGCACCGGCTCCACGATGGCGTCGATCGCAACCTCTATCGCGGGGCCGGGCGCGACGGCTTCGCGGGCGAAGGCATCGGCCTCCGCCTTCTGCTCCTCGCGCATCTGGGAAGCGGCGAGCAGGGCGACCAGCCCGCCCGCCATCGTGACCAGCGGCACTTGCCAGTCGCCCGCCAGCGCATAGGCCGTCGCCGCCGTCACGGCGACGATCCCGGTGGCGAGCCAGCCGCGAGGCGTGATTCCGTCGAGCACGGCCGGTGCTTTAGCCGATCATGCCGGCGTAAAGCATCCGGTAAACGTCCCGGTGCGATACGGTCCTTTTCCGCCGCTTGTCTGCCGCGGCCGATTGTGGGACTGATTTTCACGATGAGCGACGAAACCGACAAGCCCGAACGGATCGATGCGGAGGGCGCGACCAGCCGCCGGCGCGCGCTGATGCTCGGCGCGGCGGGCGCGGCGGCGGTGGTGTCGATCCGCCCGGCGCTGGCGCAGACGGCCGGATCGGTGCTGATGTGCGAGATCCCCGTGCCCGATCCCTCGCGCGCGGGCGGCTATATCAACGCAAGCGGCAATGTCGTTCCCGCCGGCACGAAGAACGCCTTCCCGCCACCCGCGCGCCCGTTGCGGGGCGAGGACGTGCGGAAGGCGATGGCCACCGGCGGCAACCTGCCCGGCGTCGATTACGAGCGCAGCCGCGCCTATCTGAAATATGTCGGGCGGCTGCAGCGCGGAACGACGGGCTTCACCTGTTTCGCCTCGCTCCAGATGCTGCGGAAATAAAGCGTGGAATATCGCGCGCCGGCCGCATCCGGCCTGCGCATCGCGGCGCTGGACGACCTGACCGCCATCTATCACCGTGCGTCCGGCCTCACCCATATCGTCGTTTCCCCGGTGCCGGAGCTGCTGGAGGCGATGGCGGGGGAGTGGCGTTCGCTCGACGAACTGGCGGCGGTGTTCGACCTTGCGGCGGATGAGCGCGGGGCGCTGGTCGAGCGGCTGGACGAGCTGGCCGCGACGGGGCTGGTCGAGGCGCGATGAGGCACGTCCTCACCCTCCGCATCGGCCCGGCCTCCTTCCGCATCGGCAGCGACTGGCGCGCGCCGGTGGAGCAGCTGCGCGCGCTCTACGCGGGCTATCCCATGCCGACGGGGGAGGTGCCCGATTATAACGTCCGTCTTTCCGCCACGCGGCCATGGCGGCGCTTCATCCGCCCGTCGGTGGCGATCGCCGGGGATTATATGTTGCCCGATGCGGCTCCCCTCCCGCTGACGCAGGGGCTGCTCGCCGCCGAAATGGCGATGAACCTGCAACTCGCGCTGGGGGAGCGGCGCTTCCTGCTGCTCCACGCCGCCACCGTGGAGCGCGACGGCCGCGCGATCGTGATGACCGGCGAATCCGGCGCGGGGAAATCGACGCTTGCGGCCCTGTTGTCCGCGCGCGGATGGCGGCTGATGGGGGACGAGTTCGCGCTGATCGATCCGGAGACAGGGCTGATCCACGCCTTCCCGCGCCTCGTGAGCCTGAAGAACGCCGCGATCGACGTGGTGCGCGCCGCCTTGCCCGATGCGCGCTTCGGCCCGCTGCTGGCGGGGACGCCGAAAGGCGATATCCGCCATCTCGTCCCCGATGCGCTGGCGGTCTCCGCTATGGGCGCGCCGGCGCGGGCGGAGCGACTGGTCTTCCCGCG
>JAYRJH010000328.1:0-3586 GCA_041906415.1 Sphingomonas sp.
GAATTCGGGCACGTTGGAATTGATGAGCCACACCGCGCCGTCGCTCACCTCGGCATAGCTTTCCGCGATCGAGCCTTCGCCGAACCTGAGCGACTTCACCTCGGTGCCGGTCAGCACGATGCCGGCCTCGAACTTGTCCTCGATCGAATAATCGAACCGCGCGCGGCGATTCTCTGCGACGACCTTCTTCTTGTCGAACGTTGTGGGCTTGGGACGGGGCATAAGACCTGCGATGTAGGCTTACAGCCCCGCCCGCGCCAGCCCCGCGTCCACCGCCTTGCGCGAAGCCTCGTTCGGCCAGGTCATCGGCAGGCGCAGGCCATCGGGAAAGCCGGGACGCACCTTCGTCATCGCATATTTGACCGGGCCGGGCGAAGCATCGGTGAACAGCGAGACGTGCAGCGCGAACAGGCGGTCGTGCAGCTCCAGCGCCTTCGCATAATCGCCGCCCGCGCAGGCGGCCTGGAACCCGGCGCACAGGCGCGGCGCGACATTGGCGGTGACGGAGATGCACCCCACGCCTCCCGTCGCGTTGAATCCGAGCGCCAGATCGTCGTTCCCCGAAAGCTGGCAGAAATCCGCGCCCAGCCCGGCGCGATGCTGCGACACGCGCTGGAGCACGCCGGACGCGTCCTTCACCGCCACGAACACCTTCGGAAAATCGGAAACGATGCGGATCAGCGTCTCGGGCTGGATATCCGTCACCGTGCGGGCGGGCACGTTGTAGAGCACGATCGGCAGCGCCGCCTCGGGTGCGAGCGCGGCGAAATGCCGGTAGATGCCCTCCTGGGACGGCCGGTTGTAATAAGGCGGCACCATCAGCGCCGCATCCGCTCCAGCCTCCTTCGCGGCGATCAGGTTGGCGGCGGCGACGCGCGTGTCGTTGGAGCCGGCGCCCGCGATCACGGGCACGCGGCCCCTCGCCTGATCGACGCACACTTTCACGATGGCGAATTGCTCCTCCTTCGTCAGCGTCGCCGCCTCGCCGGTGGTGCCGCAGGGCACGAGCGCGCCAGAGCCTTCGGCGATCTGCCATTCGATCAGATCGCGATAAGCGGATTCCACGAAGCGCCCATTGGCGTCGAACGGCGTAACAAGCGCCGGAATGGAGCCGGAAAACATGATTCTTGCGCCCCCGATTGAGCGATGGTGGTAGGTTCGTTCAGGACAGATACGGGTAAGCCCGCTAATCTGTCCATCATTGGTGTGTGAATTTGAAGGCAGGTGCGTTGATCGGATTGCTTGTTATGGCCGGCGCGGCCCTTGCGCTCGCGCAGGATCGGGACGAATCATATGCGGCGCGCGCCGACGCGCGGACGCAGGCGGCGCGCGGGCCTTCCGCTCCTGTCTCCCCCGCCGCGATGGCGCAGCCGGTCGCGCAGTGGAAGGCCCTGCAGCAAAGCGATTCCCTGCCGTTCGACAGCTATGCCTCCTTCCTGCTCGCGCACCCGGGCTGGCCGGGCGAGACGGGATTCCGGCGCGCGGCGGAGCGGCAGGCCGCCGGCGGCAGCGGATCGCCGTCCAGCCTTGTCACCTTCTTCCGCCGCTACCCGCCGCAGACGGCGGCGAGCAGCCTGGCCTATGCCAGGGCATTGGCGGCGAGCGGCGCGATGAACGAGGCCTATGAGGCGGCGCGAACGGCATGGCGGCGCGGGGCGCTGGCGCCGGCGGACGAAGCCGCCCTGCTCCAGCAGTTCGGCGGCGCGCTCCGGCCGGAGGATCATGACGCGCGGATGGATGCGCTGCTGTGGCAGGGCGCGACCAGCATCGCCGCGCGTCAGGTCGCGCTCACCTCGCCCTCGCAGCGGCCGCTGTTCGAGGCGCGGCTCGCCTTCCGCAGCGGCGCGGCCAATGCGGCCGACCTCGCCGCGCAGACAGACATGATCGGCGAGCGCGACGCGGGCTATATCGCCGACAAGGCCGTGTGGCTCGGCCGCACCAATCCGCTCGCCGCGCGCGCATGGCTCGCCCGCACCCGCGCGGCCGGCATGAACCGGCCCGGCAACCCGGAGAAATTCTATCTCCTGCTCTATGCCAATGCGAAGGCGGCGGCGAACGACGGCCAGTGGCAGACCGTCTATGACATCGCGCGGCAGGTGGACGACGTCTACCCGCCGGGCACGGACGTCTCGACCAGATCCTATGGCGAGCGCGATCAATACACCAACCTCGTATGGCTCGCGGGCCAGACCGCGCTGAAGCGGCTCGGCCGCCCGGCCGATGCGATGACCCTGTTCGATCGCTACGGCCGGGGCAGCGTTTCCCCGCAGACGCGCGCGAAGGGCTTCTACTGGGCTGCCCGCGCCGCCGAAGCCGCCGGGCGGCGCGAGGAGGCCAATGCCTTCATCGTCCGCGCGGCCGGTTTCCGCGATCAATATTATGGCCAGCTCGCCAACGAGCATCTGGGCCGCGCGCTGGTGCCGCCGCCGCCGCTCGCGTCGTTCCCCGCGATCGACGCGGCCGCCCGGACGGCATTCTACAGCCGCGAGACGGTGCGGGCCGCGCAATATCTGGGCATGACCGGCAACTGGCAGGACCAGACCGCCTTCGTGAAGCAGATCGCGGCCGACGCCAACAGCGACGCCGATCACCTGCTGGCGGAGGAATTCTCCCGCTCGCTCGGCCGTCCCGATCTCGGCGTTCTGGTTGGGCGCAAGGCGATGCTCGGCGGGTTGACCGACTATAGCGCCACCGGCTTCCCCACCGTCGCCGTGCCGCGCGGCTATGAGGACGGCTGGACGATGATCCACGCCATCGCGCGGCAGGAGAGCAATTTCGATCGCATGGCGATTTCCAGCGCGGGCGCGCGCGGATTGATGCAGCTCATGCCCGGCACCGCGAAGGAACAGGCGGCGAAGCTAGGCCTTGCCTATAACGCGGGCGCGCTCACCACCGACACCGGATATAACGTGCAGCTCGGTTCGAGCTATTTCCAGCGCATCTTCAACCAGTTCGGCAGCTACCCGCTGGCGATCGCGGCCTATAACGCCGGGCCGGGCAACGTGAACAAATGGCTCGCCGCGAACGGCGACCCGCGCACCGGCGCTGTCGACATGGTCGACTGGCTGGAGATGATCCCGTTCACCGAGACGCGCAACTACGTCCAGCGCGTGCTGGAGAATGCCGTGGTCTACGACCTGATGAACCCGCAGCGCGCGCGCAGCCGCGGGCCGGCGAACCTGAGCTGGTATCTCGGCCGGTCGCGGCGGGGCTGAGGCATGGCGGATCGCCCCAATTACATCACGCCCGCCGGCTATGCCGCGCTCCGCGCCGAATATGACCATCTGTTCGCCAGGGAACGTCCCGCGCTGGTCGACACGATCGCCTGGGCCGCCGGCAACGGCGACCGTTCGGAGAACGGCGACTATATCTACGGCCGCAAGCGCCTGAGGGAAATCGACCGGCGGCTGGGCTGGCTCTCGCGCCGGATGAAGGCGGCGAAGGTGGTCGATCCCGCGCAGGCGCCGGATCGCGGCCGGGTCTTCTTCGGCGCGACCGTTACGATCGCGGACGAGGACGACAACCACCGCACCCTCACCTTCGTCGGCGACGACGAAGCGGATGCGGGCAAGGGGCTGATCGGCTG
>JAYRJH010000329.1:0-3585 GCA_041906415.1 Sphingomonas sp.
ATCGCGGCCTGCTCGGCGTCGCGAGCCGGCGGATCAAGCGCGGCGTCGCCTTTTCGAAGGAGGGGACGGCCGATCTGGTGGCCCAGGTCGATCGCCTGCTGGAGACGCTGCGCCAGTCCACCGCCGTGTTCCTGAGCGGCGACGTCGCGGCGGCGCGCGCGCTCGCGTCGGAAAAGGAGGCTTTCCGCCGGCTGGAGGAGGAGGCAACCGCCGCGCATTTCGAGCGCCTGCGCTCCGGCAATGTCGAGACGGTGGAAACCAGCGCGCTCCATCTCGACGCGCTGCGCGACCTGAAGCGCGTCAGCAGCCACCTGATCGAGGCATCGGCCTATCCGATCCTCAAGAAGCGCGGCGACCTGCTGCCGACGCGGCTGAAGCGGGTGGAGGGGCAGTGATGTCCGCCCCGCGCCTCGCCCGGCCGCCTATGGATCGCGCCGCATGTGCGCCAGCGCGCGCCGGTCGAGCCGGCTCTCGATCGCCTCGCCGGTCACGCGCAGGCCGCCGCTCCATGCAAGCCGGGAGAAGTCCCGCGCGCCGTCCGTCCTGACGATCAGGAAGCGCAGCCGGCCGGTGTCGCAATCGGCCAGCGCCCCTTCCACCGTGCCGATTTCGGCCCCGTCGCGCGCGCGCAGCGGCTTGCCGGAGAGTTCATCGGTCGCGAACAGCGCGGCCTCCTCGTCCGACTTCACCTGCTCCACCGCATCGTCGGCGCGGGCGCGGCGGTAGAGCCAGCGCCACGCGCCGAAGACATCGACCACCGCCAGGAAGGCATTGGAGAAGAAAAGCTGCCGCTGCCCGGTGGCGTGTCCCACGACGCACCACGCGATCGCGCCGACGAGGAACACGACGAAGCCCATCCCGGTGATCCGCGCGCCGAGGTTGGCGGCGGTCATCAGCGCCGCGATGCACGTCGCGGCCAATGCGACCCAGCCGAGGACGGCGATCATCTGCCGCGACCGGGATTGATCGTCATGTCCGCCGTCCTCTCCGTCTCGCATCGCCCGGCGACCTCGCCGGTCGCGCCATGCAATGAACCGGACAGCCGCCGTGGCGTTCCGCTCGCCCCGAAACGAACATGAAGGAGGGCGGCGGGGATGCCGCCCTCCTTCATAGGGGCCGGGCGGATCGGCTGGCTCAGAAGCGGACCGAGATCCCGCCCGTCACGCCACCGCGCCGGTTGCCGGAGAACTCCCCGGTGTAGCTCGCCTGAAGCCGCACGCTTTCGGAGAGGTCCAGCGCGACGCCCAGCCCATAGCGTCCGGTCGTCCGGTCGCGCTCCACGCCGTCGACGGTGATCGTGCCGTCCGCGCCGGTGAAGCTGGCCGAAACCCGCGTCGCGCCGTTGTTCAGCATCCGCCGCACGCCGGCCTGGGCGTAGGGATGCACGAGGATCCCGCCGAGATCGAAGTCGCCCGACAGCGCGAGACTCGCGTCGCCGAACCAGCTCGCCTTGCTTCCGCCGGAAACGGACAGGCCGAAATCGCCCGCCCCCTGTTCCGAGCCGATCGCCTCGCGTCCGGCGCGGACGTAGGTGACGCCCAGCTTCGGCGTGATCGCCATGGCGCCGAACCGGGCCTGATAATCCGCCGAAAGGTCGACGACCCAGCTCGACAGGCCGTAGCGCGACCTGGCGATCGCGTTCGATGCGGCGATGGCGCGCTTCGTCTCGACAGTGCCCGTGTCATAGGCCAGCAGGCCGTGCAGCCCGAGGCCTTCGAGGCGGATGTCGGCATAGGCGCCCGCCATCAGGCTGCTCCCCTGCGTCTTCGCGCCCAGGTCGCGCAGCGACTGGTCGCTGTCGAGGCCGCCGATGAACAGCCCCAGTCGGGTGCCGTCCTCCAGCCCATAGCCGATGCCGCCGAAGAAGCCGTGGCTGCCGATATGCGCCCGCGACGCGCCGGTCGCGGCCTGACCGCGCAGGGTGGCGTCGGCGTTCACGAACTGGCCGAAGCTGTAGAGGCCCTTCCCGCCCATGCCGGTCGCGGCGAAGGTCCGCGCGCCGTCCGCGACGATCAGCCCCTTCTCGATGCCGAGCTGGAGCGCGGAGCCGTAAGCCTCCGGCGTCAGCTGCGCGAAGGCGGCCTTGTTCGCATTGCCCTCCGCATCGACCAGCACCGGCAGCGCGCCGGTGAACGCCTGCACCCCATGGCCGCCGCGCAGCACCTCATTGGCATAGGCGATGCTGGCGCGGACGTTGCGGGGATAAGCGTCGTCATTCAGGAACTCGCTCTGGATCTGGAGCTTGTTGCCGCTCTGGACGACGAAGCCGAAGATGTCGTTCGACTTGTTGACCGTGGTGAAGCGCCCGGTGATCCCGCCGTCCGCCACGACGAGATCGAGCGTGTTGCCCGGCGTTCCGTGCAGCGCGCCGGTGATGTCCACCGCCGCGCCGTCCGCGATCGTCATCTTCCCCGAGATATGCAGCAGGTCGCTGACGGTCGGCGACACTTCCAGCAGCAGGTTCGAGCCGGCCGCGAAACTGACGTTGCCGTTCACCGTCATCGTCCCCGGCGAGGCGCCCGGCGACAGCGTGCCGGCGACGTTGATGTCCGCGTTGACGATGCCCGCCGAGCCGAAGGTCGCGCCATGCGCCACCTGGATCGCATTGAGCGAGGTGAGCGTCGTTCCGGCCTGGCCGATCAGCCGCCCGCCGGTGATCGCCACATTGTTCCAGCTCGTGTCCCCGGTCAGCGACACCACGCCGCCCGCCACGCCCAGCTCCTCGAAGCCGGTGAAGCCCGTACCGTCATAGACGGTCGGGGCGGCATAGGTGCCCTGCGTGTCGAACACCAATCGGTCGGTGCCTTCGCCGCCGTCGCGCGTGCCGGTGACGTTGCCGAGGCCGCCGATCACCAGCGTGTCGTTGCCCGCGCCGAGATCGACGTTCCCCGCGACCGCGCCATAGACCGCCAGCGTGTCGGACCCGTCGCCGCCGGTGACGTCGGCGGCCAGCGTATAGCCCTGCATCACATTGAGCCTGCCGCCGTCCAGCCGCGCGCCGCCCTCGAACGCCGCGTCGCGATCGATGCGCAGTTCGCCGGCCCCGGAGACTTCGAGCGCCTCGAACCCGGTCTGGTCGAGCGCGCTGAGCAGGCGGGTCGTCCCCGCGCCCTGCACCAGCGCGAGCGTGTCGTTGCCCGCGCCGCCGTCGATCCGGCCCGTCACGGTCGCGCCGCTGCCCAGCGTGAAGCGGTTGTCCGCGCCGTCGAAGACGATGCCCGCCGTCGAGGCGAGCGTGGTGTTCGCCCCCAGCTCGAAATCGCCGCCGTCGATCGCGACGGATTCGAAGCTGTAGCTGCCGTCGGTCAGCGCCAGCGTGCCCGCGCCTTCCGACACGAGATCCTCGAACGAGGTGATCTGCGAGGCGACCACCGTGCGGCTGTCGCTGCCGCCGGACTGGACGCGCAGCAGGTCGCGGCCCGCGCCGCCGTTCACCGCGCCCGCGAACTTCACGCCGGCGGCGATGACCAGCTCATTGTCGACGTCGCCGAGGAAATTCACCTGCTGGCCCGCGCCCAGATCGCCCGCCAGCGTCAGCTTCGCGTCGCCGGAGATGTTCGCGATCTCGAAGCCGTACATGCCCTT
>JAYRJH010000330.1:0-3564 GCA_041906415.1 Sphingomonas sp.
AGCGCCGCCACTTCCGGCGCGAAGCGGTCGATGAATGTATCGAGCTGATCCTGCGGCGTCATGGGGTGCCCTTTGGCGCATTCCTATATTAGTCGGGTGACGATGTCCCGTGCCCGTGTCCTGGTGCTCAATGCCGCGCTCGGCCCGCTCGATTATCGCGTCCCGCGCGGGATGGATGTCGAGCCGGGGTCGATCGTCGTCGCCCCGCTGGGGCCGCGTCAGCTCGTCGGCGTGGTGTGGGAGCCGGAGCGGATGCCGTCCGACGCCGAGGTGGGGGACAATCGCCTGCGGTGGCCGACGCCCCGCCGCTGCGCGCGCCCTTGCGCCGGCTGATCGAGTGGACGGCGGACTATTATCTCGCCCCGCCCGCTTCGGTGGTGCGGATGGCGCTGTCCTCCACGGCCGCGCTGGAGGGGCAGAAGCTCATCGTGGAATATCGCGCCACGGGCCATGTCCCCGATCGCCTGACACCGCAGCGCGCGCAGGCGCTGGAGCGGATCGGCGACCGGCAGGGCCTGATCCGCGAGCTGGCGACGATCGCGGACGTCTCCGAAGGCGTGATCCGTGGACTGGTGAAGGCAGGCGCGATCGAGGGCGTGGAGGTGGATATCGACAGCCCCTATCCGCTGCCCGATCCGGATCATGCCCCCCCCGCGCTGTCGCCCGAGCAGCAGGCCGCGGCGGATGCGCTGGCGGCGGACGTGGCCGCGCGGGATTTCCATCCGACCCTGCTCGACGGTGTAACCGGATCGGGCAAGACCGAGGTCTATTTCGAGGCCGTGGCGGAGGCGATCCGGCAGGGGCGGCAATGCCTCGTCCTCCTGCCGGAGATCGCGCTGACCGAGCCGTTCCTCAAGCGCTTCCACGATCGCTTCGGCTGCGAGCCGGTGGCATGGCATAGCGGCCTGCGCGCCTCCCAGCGCCGCCGCGCGTGGCGGGCGATCGCCACGGGCCAGGCGGCGGTGACGGTCGGCGCGCGCTCGGCGCTGTTCCTGCCCTATGCGAACCTCGGCCTGATCGTGGTGGACGAAGCACATGAGACGAGCTTCAAGCAGGAGGACGGCGTGCACTACCACGCGCGGGATGTGGCGGTGATGCGTGGGCTGTTCGAAGGCTGCCCGGTGGTCCTCGCCTCCGCCACCCCGGCGATCGAGACGCGCCAGCAGGTGACGCTGGGCAACTACGCCGAGCTGCGCCTTCCCGGCCGCTACGGCGCGGCGGAATTGCCGACGATCGAGGCAATCGATCTGCTGGAGCAGAAGCCCGATCGCGGTCGCTGGCTCGCGCCGCCCTTGGTGAAGGCGCTGGGCGAGAGGCTGGAGAAGGGCGAGCAGTCGCTCCTGTTCCTTAACCGGCGCGGCTACGCCCCGCTCACCTTGTGCCGGACGTGCGGACACCGCTTCCAATGCCCCAATTGCACCGCATGGATGGTGGAACATCGCCTGACGCGGCGGCTTGCCTGCCATCATTGCGGCCATGTCGAGCCGGTGCCGCGCGTCTGCCCGGAGTGCCAGGACGAGGATTCACTGGTCGCCTGCGGCCCCGGCGTCGAGCGGATCGCGGACGAGGTGGCGGACTTGTTCCCGGAGGCGCGGGTGGCGGTCGTCACTTCGGACACGATCTGGTCCCCGGCCAAGGCGGCGGAGTTCGTGCACCGGATGGAGGCGGGCGAGATCGACATCGTCGTCGGCACCCAGCTCGTCACCAAGGGCTATCACTTCCCGAACCTGACGCTGGTCGGCGTGGTGGACGCCGATCTCGGGCTGGAGGGCGGAGACCTGCGCGCGGCGGAGCGCACCTTCCAGCAGATCCGGCAGGTCTCCGGGCGCGCCGGGCGGGGTGAGAAGCCGGGCCATGTCTATATCCAGACGCACAGCCCCGGCGCGCAGGTGATGCGCGCGCTGGTGACGGGCGATGGAGAGGCCTTCTACGCCGCCGAGACGGAAGCGCGGCGCGAGGCGGGCGCGCCGCCGTTCGGCCGCTACGCCGCGATCGTCATCTCCAGTGAGGACCAGCAGGCCGCGCATGAGATCGCCCGCCTGATCGGCCGCGCCGCGCCGGAGGTGGAGGGGATGCACGTCTATGGACCCGCTCCGGCGCCGCTCGCGATGCTGCGCGGGCGGCACCGCTATCGCCTGCTGGTCCACGCGCGGCGGACACTGGATGTGCAGGACGTGATCCGGGCGTGGCTTGGCGCACTCGACTGGCCCGCGAAGGTCAGGGTCGCGGTGGACGTGGACCCGTACAGTTTCTTGTGAGCGAAGTCTTCTGTGGCGGCTTTGATCGTAATCCCGAGCCTTTCAGGCTCGTGGAAAATTGAATGAAAAGCGTGAACGATTTGACGTTGGTCATGAGGCAAGTCCTCCGAAAATGCCATACGGCCTTTCCACGCTAGCCTGCGAACGCACATTTGGAAGCAGAGTATGATCCAAAACGGTTCTTTAAATTTCAGGAACCGGCATGGAACATGTTAAGAACTAGGAGTGAACAAAGAAACGACCATCAACCTGCTTGTCAGCGGTAGGGCCGCCTGCTTCCGCAGGCCGGAGTTTTCCGACGATCTGGTCAGCTACGATGTGATGCCTCCCACGATCGCGCGACGCCTGGTGGAAACGGCGCTTCCGCACAGTTCGGGGCAAATTGCGATTCGCAAGATTTATGTAATCAATCCAATACGTTTACGCTGGCAGAATATCGAAACGGTGCGCCGATCATGCCGGGCGTTGGTATTATTGGATGTATGCTATGTAATTGAGGCCGTTGTTCTGGCTTCACGGGATTGCGAGGGCTGCGATTGGTGGTCGGAAATAACGCACAGGTTTGCCGCTCCCGTCAGCGCGCATCTTGGCCTTGTGGATTTTCCCGCGACGGTATCGCTTGTCCAAGGGAAAATTCCCCGATCCGCCCTGTCGGGAACCGGAACGATTGATCTCGGCTGGATGGTTTCCGATCTGGGCCGGGGCAAGCGCGGGCAATTCCGCCGGCTCAGCATGCGGGAAGGCCTGATTGATTTATCCGATCAGGATCAATCAATGCATGCCAGTTGAAAGGCGCGCCACGATAAAACGCAGCCCACAATCGAACATGTATCCCGAAAGAAGCGCGCCGCTCGCATGTTCCGCCGGATTACGCGCGTCCCAGGTTGATTAAGACGCGTGTTCCGCCAGCACTGTCAGTCCCTTGGCGTTGACCTCCGCGAAGCCGCCGCGGATCGCGATCGTCTCCGGCGCGCCGCCGGCGGTGCGCTGGACGAGCAGGTCGCCGTCTCGGATCGTGGACATCAGGGGCGCGTGGCCCTCCAGCACCGCGAAATCGCCCTCGGAGCCGGGGACCGTCACCATATGGACGGCCTCGGAGCGGACGAGGCGTTCGGGGGTGACGAGTTCGAAATGCAGCATCTCATCTTCCTTTGCCCCTCCCTTCAAAAAGAGAGGGGCGTAGAACGGGCTTACGCGTCCTGCGCGAGCTTCTCGGCCTTGGCCACCACCTCGTCGATGCCGCCGACCATGTAGAAGGCGGCTTCCGGCAGGTGATCGTATTCGCCGTTCACCACCGCTTTGAACG
>JAYRJH010000331.1:0-3559 GCA_041906415.1 Sphingomonas sp.
AAGGGCCGAACTGCATGAAGCCGCATCGGACGAAGACCAGCCCGCTGTCCTCCACCACCTTGCGCGCCAGATCGGGGAAGCGGCGCAACGTTTCCACCGGCGTTTCATAGGCGAGGCCGAGCGTGAAGGTGGTGCGGCGGAAATGCCGGCGCGAATTGTTGAGGATCTCCTTGTCCAGCAGCTTGCGGTTGGAGATGATCCTCTCCTCCCCGCTGGCGCCGCGGATGCGGGTGGATTTCAGCCCGATCTCCTCCACGGTGCCCGAGGACTGCTCATAGGCGATCGAGTCGCCGCGCCGGAACGGGCGGTCGAAGATGATCGCCAGCGCCGCGAACAGGTCCGCGAATATGCCCTGCGCGGCAAGGCCGATCGCGATGCCGCCCACGCCGAGGCCGGCGACCAGGCCGGTGACGTTCACCCTCAGATTGTCCAGCACCACGACCAGCGCGATGGCGAACACCGCGAAGCTCACCAGCACGCGGATCAGGCCCATCGCGCTCATCAGCGCCTCGCCCGAATAATGATCGTCGATGGTGCGGCGCTCGATCGCGCCCAGAATCACCTCGCGCGCCCAAACCGCGCCCTGGAACACCGCGACGACGGTGAACAGGAAGTCCACCGTATGCGCGACAGGCCCCGGCGCGTCTGCATATCCGGAGACGAGTTTGGCTGCCAGCAGCATGATGAACAAATTGCCGGTGCGCTGGATCGCGCGGCCGAAGACGGCGGGCCATTCCTTGCCGGTGTTGCTGCGGCCCACCAGCTTCGGCCCCAGCGTGCGCGCCCACATCAGCAGCGCCGCGATGCCCAGCCCGATCGCGAAGGCGAAGGCGATCTGAAGCCAGTTGGTCTCGATCCATTCCCGGCTGGAATGATAGAGGAGATGGAACTGCCCGTCCCAATCGCGGTGCGGCAGGACGGGCGCCTTTGCCGCGCTGCTCGTATTGCTCATGCTCTTTCCCTTGTCAGGCCGGGCGGGCGCCGGGAAGCCCCCTCACGGCTTCCGGCCCGCTGCATCGCGGTGAAACCGCATTTCGGACACGGCCCCCGGAGCCGTCTCAGGCGCAAGGGGCGTCCGGCTCCAATGCCTGTGGGCGGATCGGGTTCCGGACGCGGCGGAAGGTGCCGGTCCACGCCGCCTCCCGCCCGCGCCGCGTGAGATAGGTGTCCAGCCCGATCTGCGCGCCGATCAGCATGTAGATGAACGGCTGGAACGCGATGCCGACGAACGCGCCGCCGAGCAGGTAGATCAGGTGCGCATGCTGCAACGCCCCGGCCAGCGCGCCGCCCCACGCCAGCTCGCCCTCGCGATATCGCCGCCGCAGCATCTCCATGCGGATCAGCCCGATCACGTTGATCGCCAGCCACAGGGCGAGGCCGGGATAGCCCTGCTCGCCCAGCATCTCGAAATAGCTGGAGTGATAGGCGCGGCTCTTGTCCGTCGTCAGGCTGCGCTCCACGGTGGTGGAGGCCCCGCTGCCCTTCACGGCTATCGTGTCGTAGCGGATGCGGTTCTGGATATAGGCGTTGAAGCCGCCGCCGAACGGATGGGTCTTCGCATATTCCCATGTCCACTTCCACACGGCGATCCGGGTGGAGGCGGATTCGTCGGCCTTGTAGGTCCTGATCGTCGACATGCGCTCGCTGAACGCGGAAGGCAGGAACGGCGTCACGACCACGCCCGCCAGCGCCAGCGCGCCGATATAGATCGTCCGCCGCTTCACGTCGCGCAGGGTGAGCAATGCGAGCAGGCCGATGCACATCAGGCCGGTCCGCGCGGATGTGCCGACCGGGATCAGCAGGCAGGCGAAGACCAGCCCGTAAGCGAAGGTCTTCACCCGCCAGTCCGTACCGAACAGGGTGCCGTAGCGCGCGAGCCACAATATCACCGGGACGATGCCGATCGAGACGGCGGAGATGATGCTGCCTTCGTAGAGGCCGTAATTGTTGGCCACCATCAGGTTCAGCTCGCCATAGCCGCCGCCGGACGCCAGCGTCTTGATCCCGCCGACGATGATGATCGAGCCGGCGGAAAGCGTCATGAACAGAAGGAGCGATTCGATCCTCAGCCGCGTGCGCAGGGTGAGCGGCAGGAAGGCGGCGAAGGCCAGCGCCTTCCACACCCAATCCCATTTATCCAGCGCCTCCGTCGGGAAATCCGCGTTGCGCGTGGTGATGCCGCAATAGAGCATCAGGATCAGGATCAGCGCCTGCCGCGGGGCGAAGCGCGAATCCCTCTTGTCGTCGAACACCAGCCATCCGCCGACCGCCAGCCCCACCGCGATCAGCGAGATCGGCACGCTGTTGAGCAGAAGATAGGTCAGCCGCTGCGGCGAGACGATGTCGATATAGACATAGGCCAGCACGAACAGGAACGGCCGGCGGAATCCCATGCCGAACAGGGCGAACAGGAAGCCGATGAAGGCAAGGTCACGCACGGGGCCGGCGCCCCTTGCGATCCCGATGCGCATCGTCGCGCGGCGAAGGCTCGTGATCGAGATCGGGCCGGCGCATCAACAGGAATGCTGCGAGCAGCATCAGCCCATGCGTGAGGCCCAGCGCGAAATTGTCGATCATGGCCGCATGTCTAGCGGGAAGGCGGTTGACGGCGCGTAAACCGGATGTCGCGAAAATCGGCGTGGAAACCTTTCGGCGGCCGGGCGCGGCTTCTGCACGTCCGGCCGCTGCGGGGCTGACTCGATCCGGCCGGGACACGGATGACCGGATGTCGATCATTTCCGGGAAGGATGGGGACTTGGTGAAAACGCATATCGCCGCGCATCGCCTGGCGGGCTGCATCGCCGCCGCGCTGGCTATCCCCGCGCCGGCGTTCGCGCAGGGCACGGGCACGCGCAACGGCGCAAGCATCAGCGGCGTGGATCAATCGCACACGATCGATTGCAAGGGGCAGCCCGCCAATGTCAGCGGATCGGACAATGAAATCACCTTCGTCGGCGATTGCCCCGGCCTGACCGTTTCGGGGACCGGCAACGAAATCCGCATCACCCTGCGCCCCGGCGCGCCGATCAGGGTGTCCGGCGTGGACAATGAGGTCACATGGCGCGTCAACGGGCAGGGGCGTCCGCGCCTGTCGGTCACGGGCGTGGACAACAAGGTCTCGCCCGCGCGCTGACGCGCCTTCCGCCGGGCGGGAGGGATTGACGCGGCGTTAAGCGATTCCGTGGCAGGGGGTGCGCGTGATGCGTATCCTGCATGTCCTTGACCACGGATTGCCGCTCCACAGCGGTTATACCTTTCGCACCCGCGCGATCCTGACGGCGCAGATGGCGCGCGGCTGGCAGGTCGCCGCCGTCACGGGGGCGCGGCAGGGCAGGGCGGATGCGCCGTTCGAGCGGATCGACGGCATCGATTTCCATCGCACCACGCCGCCGCGCGCGCTGCCGGCCCCGTTCGGCGAACTGGCGGAGATCGCGGCCTTCGCGCGGACGATCGACGCGGTGGCGGAGCAATTCCGCCCGGACGTGCTTCACGCCCATTCGCCCGTGCTCGATGCGTTGCCGGCATTGCGCGTGGCGCGGCGGCGCGGGCTGCCGCTGGT
>JAYRJH010000332.1:0-3547 GCA_041906415.1 Sphingomonas sp.
ATCGCGTCGATGATCTGGCGCGACTGGCGGATATAGCCGACTCCCTCGTCATTCGCGAAATCCGCGGCGCGGGCGCGCCTCCCGGCCTGATCCAGGGCAAGCCAGCGGCGATGATGCGCGTCATAGGCATCGAGAAGCGATTGCAGCGCCGCCGTGCGCGCGAGCTGGGCGGAATTATCCTCGACCAGCCCGTCCAGCACGTGCTTCTGGCCGCGCACCTTCGCCTCCGCCTCCGCCATCGCCCGGGCGAAGGTCGCGTTGTCCGTCAACAGCAGCCCGCGCCGCGCGGTTTCCATCCGCTCGTTCGCGCTGGCGTAGGTGCCGATCGCAGCCTCCACGGCCAGGGTGTGCGCCACCAGGCGCGCGTCCCCGTCATTCTCCCGCTGCACCCACAGGGCGGCGCCCGCCGCCACGAGAAGCGCGACGAACCCGAGCGCGAGAAGCGCAATGATGATTCCGTTCGACCGCGCGTCATTACCCAATGCGGCTATCTTGCTGGATTCCAAAGACGCCTTTCCCCCTTCTGCTCCGGCATATATCCGTCGACAGCCAGGCGCATAACGCCTTTGCATCGAAACGGATGCGTATCAGATCGCCACAAGCTCCGATTTAACCCATGTTGTATTCGCGACACGACAAAATGGGAACGAAGCCGGCGCTCGCTCGCTTATCCCGGACCTGTCGCAGCCGGAGATCGAATGACATGAATCGGCGCCGTCCGCTGATGCCGCTTCAAGACCTTCCCACGATCAGAGGAAAGACCGGGCTGGAACTCTTCGTCCGCAAGCTCCTTTCCCACAGCCTGCTGTCGACCGAGGTGCAGAATGCGATCGCCGCCCTGCCCTACAGCCTGCGACGGCTGGAGCCGGGAGAATATATCCTTCGCGAAGGCGAGCGCGCCAGGATATGCCCGATCCTTCTTTCGGGATATGCCTTCCGTCACAAGATATCCGATGACGGCAACCGGCAGATCGTCGCGCTCAAGATTCCCGGCGAGCCGCTCGATTTCCAGTCGCTCTACCTCAAGACCGCCGATCACAACCTGCAGGCGCTGACGACGGTGGATCTCGCCATCGTCGCCCTGGCCGATCTGGAAAATCTGGTCGCGATGCGCCCGCCGCTCGCGCGCGCGGTGCTGGTGGACATATTGATCGAGGCGTCGATCGGCCGCGAATGGCTTCTCAACCTCGGTCGCCGCAACGCGCTTGCGCGGCTGGCGCATTTCCTGTGCGAGCTTCACGTCCGATTGCATCAGATGGCTCTGCCGGGGCTGGACGAGAGCGACGTGCCGCTCACGCAGGAGCAGCTTGCCGACATGCTCGGCCTGACGCCGGTGCATATCAACCGCACGCTGCGATCGCTCGAGGATTTCGGCGCGATCACCCGATCGGCGCGGCGCCTTCGGATCACCGATCCCGAGCAGTTGCGCGCGATCGCCGGCTTTTCCGATCTCTATCTGCACCGCCAGAACGCAATGGACTGAACAGCGACGGACGGAGCGCATCATGGCCCTCTATTTCTTCCATATGCATGGCAGCGCACGGGAACGGGACGAGGACGGCTTCGATCTTGCAAGCGACGAGGCCGCCCGCCGCGAGGCGATCCGCTACGGCGGGAGCCTGCTGTCCGACGAGCCCGACATATTGAGCCGCAACCAGGGCTTGCGGATCAACGTCGTGAACGAGGAGGGGCAACTTCGCTTCGCCGTCGTCATCAACGCGCTCGACGTGGCGCCGGAGGGGTAGGCCGGGACGAGATCTGACGAGACAGACTCGGGAAGCCCCCCACAAGATTCCGCTCGGTGACGCAACCTGCGCGTGACATGGGCGTTACCGTCGCGTATCGATCGGCTCATGCCGATCCGGGGATGGAGTTCCCCGTAACCGCCGAAAGGCTGATGACTCCTACCGCGCCTGACGCGGTGGGAGTGTGTCCTCACCGCGCCGATCCTTCCGGGATCGTTTCCGACACACGTTCAGGCCCGCAATATCGGGCCGGGAGCGGGAGAATGCGGGAGTGACACCCTATAGCCCAGCCAGCCGGGGACGCGGACGACCGTCCGCGGTCGCGAGATGACCCGGCAGAAGCTCAACTTCCGCCGCGTCGCGGGCGCCCTCGATCATGGCGGGCGGCGTGGTGCCGGCGCTGATCGGCGTGGAAATCGACATCGCGGACTGAAGGGAGGGAATGATGCTCCGGCAACTCATTCGTGATCTCGTCTCGGTCGGCCGTGTGACGTTGATCGTCGGCCACGCGGTTCCGCTGACGCGCGACTATCTGACAGGCGAGGAAACGCGGATCGCACGCCCGGCCGCAATGAACGGGGCAAAGGCTGGATCATGCTGACAACCATCTGGATCGCGATTGGCGGGGCGATCGGCACCATCGCCCGCTACTGGCTCAACCTGCTCGTAACCTCGCGTTTCGGGGAGACGCTGCCGTGGGGGACGATCCTCATCAACATCACCGGATCGTTCGCGATCGGCCTGTTCGCCAGCCTTACCGAACCGGGCGGACGCCGTGCCGCCCGACGTCCGCGCCTTCGTGCTGGTCGGCCTGTGCGGCGGCTACACCACCTTCTCCTCGTTCAGCCTCCAGACGCTGACCCTGTTCGAGGCGGGCGAACCGGCGCGCGCGACCGCGAACGTCGTCGGCTCGGTCGCCCTTTGCCTGATCGCGGTGTGGCTCGGTCATTCCGGTCTTGCGGCGGTCACTCGAATGGTGCGGGGGTGAGCCATGAAGATCCTCGTCGTCATCACCACGGCCCGAACCGCCCATGCCTGCCTCGACGCAGCGGTCACGGCGGCGGCCGCCTTGCCGGGCGTGACCATCGAAGCCCTGCATACGATCGTCGATCCCGAGCGGATCGCGACTTCCACAGAGGAGATCCAGATACAGCGGCTGCGCGAGCATAGCGAGGGCACGGCCGCGCAGAGGGCCGAGGCGGCCCGGAACGCGTTCCTCGCATGGAATCTCGAGGCGGGCGACAAGACGCCGGTGGTGCAATGGAAGACGCTGGTCGAGGATGAAGCGCGATCGGTGCGCGAAGAGGCGGAGGACGTCGCGCTGATCGTTCTGGCGCGGGGCCAAGACCTCGATACCGCCGACGCCTTCCACGCCGCGCTGTTCGAGGCACGGAAGCCGCTCCTCCTCGTTCCGGAGGACTGGCGCGCGACGATTGCCCCCGATGGATTCGGGCATGTCGTCATCGCCATCAAGGAAGGCGCCATCGAGCGCGCCGCCGTGGCGGGTGCGCGTCCCTGGCTGTATGCGGCGCGGCGGGTGACGGCCATGTGCATCGGCGAGCCGACGGTGGGGGACCAGCCAGCGCAGCAAATCCTTGGCGAGAATATCGAGGCAGGCTGGCATGTCGCGCCGCGTCGCCCGGACATCACCCTTGGCGCGCAGATCGCGGTCGAGGCCGCGGGCGTCGGCGGCGACCTGCTTGTCGCGGGCGCTTATGGGCACAACCGGCTGATCGAATGGCTGATGGGCGGAACGACCCGTCATCTCGTCGCCGCCGCCACCCTGCCCCTGCTGCTGGCTC
>JAYRJH010000333.1:0-3541 GCA_041906415.1 Sphingomonas sp.
GAACAGGCTGTTCGATGACGAGGTGATCACCGCGTCATTCTGAAGCGCGGCCGGATTTGCGCGATAGGCGGTTTGCGGCAGGGCCGGGTCGGGCGAGCAGGCCGTGCTTTGCGCGCCGGTATAGCGAATGACGGGGCCATCGATGACGGCCTGCGCGACGCCGATACGCGGATCGGCCGTGGTGAGCGCGCCGATGACACCGCCACCCAGGTCCTTCAGCACCGAGGCCATGTTGCCCCAGACCAGATTCGCGCCGCAACTGTTGTTGATGCAATAGCAGCCCGCCAGATCGGTCAGCGCGACCTCGGTCAGCTTGATGTCGCCGGCGCCGGACACGTCCCATTTGTAGGAATGGCATTGGTTCCATGTTCCGGGCTGGCACGCGACGACGCCATTGGCGCAGATGCCCGAAACCGCGACGGGGAGGGTCAGCGTCTGGTCGATGGCGCCGTCGAGGTTCCTGTCCCGGCTGATCCGCAGCGTGCCGATATCGCCGCTCGCCACCGGCTGCGCGAGCAGTTCGAGCAAGGTCGAGGTCTTCTGACAGGCGATGTTCGGGTTGAAGGTCTTGCTGTTGTCGACCGTCCTGATCGGCTGACCGGCGAGGCCGGGCGTCACATAATTCTGCTGGAGAGCCTCGCTGTCGGAGGTTTTGGCGCGCGATGCTGCGGCGGCCGCGCGTGCGCGGTCCTCGACGGTTTGCGCCATCGCGATTGTCGGGGCGAGCGCGGACGCCATAAGGAGAAGACGGCGGCCTCGCGTCATGGCTGCCTCGCGTTCGCGCCGCGCGATCCGCTCCCGAAGCGGAATACGTCTCCCGCCCGGAACATGGCTGATCCGGGCGAGAGTATCCGAAACACGGCCTGACCTTCGAAGGTGGTCAGCGCGGCCACGACCGGAGCCATGGCGACAGGGACAGGTGCCGGCTCCGGGAGAGAGGCCGCGACCGCGCTGACCGGGGGAAGGGCAGCGGCGGCGGGAGGTTCCGCCGCTGCCCCGGCCGCGCGCCCGGCCGACTCCCCGTCGACCGCATGGCGAACGGATCGGCAGGGTTGAGAGCTTTGCGCGCGGTTTGGCGGAAGGGACCGGCTCATGGCGTCGATACTCCGGCGCAGCAGATCACCTTCTCGAAGAGCATGAATTGGGCATTGTCCTTGCCGGGCGCGTGCTTGCCCGACGACCAGAGCGATCCGGGGCGCCCGATGTTGACGCACTTGCCGCCCTTGACGGGCTCCATGAGCTGGAACTTGTAGCGGCTCTTGGTCCAGATCGGCTGGGGCTTGAACGAGCAGCCGTCCGCGGAACTGATGGTAAGGAGTCCGAGACGGCCCATCATGAAGGTCGAGCGCGCGGCAAGTCCCGCCCAGGCCTCGACGCTGTCGTCGAAATGGATGTCGCCCGCGACCGGATAGGTCGCGCCCCACGATCCCATGCACCAGAACAGGGGGTCGATCACCTTGCCCGCGGCGGCGGCGGCGCTGTCGGCCATGCAGGCGAGGCCGGCGGCGGGATTGCCGAACAATATGCCTTCAGGCTGAATGATCGCGCCGAGCGTTCCCGACTGCCAGGTCGGAAGCACCTCGGTCATCATCGCGACGTCGAACCCGTCGTCCTCGATGCACGGAAGGTCCGTGAACATGTCCAGCATCTTCCAGACCGGCGAGATGTAATAATGCGTCTGCGCGAACATCTTGCGGGTGTTGGTGCCGTCGGCGATCGACGATTGACTGCCCTGAAGCTTCCCGCCCGTGGGGAGGAGATCGACGCCCAGCGCCATCATGCACCCGGGCTCGGTCACGACATCGACCATGCGATTCGGGTTCCAGAACGAGACCTTGACCCCGAACCAGATAGTCGCTCCCTTCCGGCAGGCGCACAGCGGCTTTGACGCCGACTGCGCGTCGAGCTCCTTGTCTAGCTTGTCGTAGCTCCCCACCCGGACGCCGCCGATCGTGATCGGGAAGATGCAATTCCAGCGGACCTTGGTAATCGGATTGAAGATCGTGCCGGCCTCGCATCTGGACGCGTGCGCGGGGGTGGTCGGCAGCAGGAGGGCGAACGCCATGCTGGCGGCGGCCGCGCGCAGGCACGAGGCGAGGCGGTTCATGGCCGGGCCTTTCGCGATGGGACCGGATCGGGGCGGACCTCGACGAGTTCGAGCCGCTGGCCGACCTGGCGGACGATCACTGGCGCAACCGTGAGGCCGAGCCGGTCCTTCATCCGTTCTTCGAGAATGAACAGGGCGCGGCCATGCCGTTCGCTGAGCGTCAGCACATCGTCCTTCGGCTCGCCGCCGCCCGTCAGGATGATCCAGTCGGTGGCCGCGGCGGTCCGCGTCGCCCAGCCCAGATCGCGCGGGTGGACGATGAACAGGCGCTGCGGAAGCGACACGTAGGTCAGCGGATTGAAGGTGAACCCTTTGGGATAAAGCACCTTGCCGTCCGGCAACCGGATGTCCTGATCCAGCGTGTAGAACGGGACGACGGAACGCACTCGTGCTTCGCGCGTCACGCCGAGCGTTGCGCCGAGCAGTGCCGTCCAGCGCGAGCGTGGGCCGAATTTCGGCGCGATGCTCGCGGGCTGGTTCGCGACGCGGGCCTCGATTTCGGCCATCGCATCCGGCTCGGCGATTGCCCATGTGCGGCCGATGGTGGAGGTGTCCGCACGCGCTGCGGGTGCGATCAGGACCATGCCGACGAGCGCGGCGATGATCGCCGACCGGCCCGGCGCGACATGCAGGCGATGGGGGAAAGGGTCATCGGCCATGACGGCGCACCCACCAATTGGCTGGCCGGTCGGCTCTCTCGCCGTGCACCGCGCCTATGAAGGCGCCAAGCCCCAATATGAGCGTCAGCCAGATGAGAATTTGGCTGCCGCCGAGGTCAGGGGACGACCACAGCATCAGGGCGGACTGCACGATCAGCAGCAGATGCGTGCCGACGAGCAGGCGGATCGACGACTGGCAGGGCGAGCCGGAGAAGATACCGTTCATCGGCCCCACCTTTGGGCATGGCGGTCGAGCGCCTCACAGATCGCCGCCGCATTGTTGACGAACCATCGCCCTCCGCGCGCCAGCGCGATCGGCGTAAAGATCAGGATGATGAGCCGCATCAGTATCGGCATGTCGGGAAACAGCAGGAACAGGCCGACGATGAACGTGGCGGCGGCGGCTTCGAGGTACAGGAGCTGGCGGAAGCGCAGGGCCACCACCATGCGCGCCAGCGTGACCTTCCGCTCAAGCATGACGGCCGCGCGATCCATCTTCCGCAGCGCCGTCTCGGTCAGCTCGGCCGTGCGCGCGATATAGTCGCTGTCGCTCTCACCCGCTGCGTCCGGCGCCGGACTGGGATGCAGGTCCTCGTCGTCCGGCCACTCGTCATCCTGCGCGCGCATGCGCCGGACCGCGTCGCTTTCGATCATGGTCGCGGCCCGGCGAAACCCGCCGCCGACCAGCTGCTCGAATCGCCATCGAAGGCTTATGCGCGACGAAAAACGATCCCATTCCCGGGCCTTGCGGATCGCCAGCCAGCCGGGCAGGCGA
>JAYRJH010000334.1:0-3522 GCA_041906415.1 Sphingomonas sp.
CTACGCCATCATGCTCCGCCACATGCCGCGCGTCGGCTCGATGGGGCTGGACATGATGCTGCGCACCTGCACGATCCAGGTGAACCTCGATTATGCCAGCGAGGCGGACATGGCGCAGAAGTTCCGCGTCGGCCTCGCGCTCCAGCCGCTGGCGACCGCCCTGTTCGCCAATTCGCCGTTCACCGAAGGCAAGCCCAACGGCTATCTCTCCTATCGCAGCCACATCTGGTCGGACACCGATCCGGCGCGCACGGGGATGCTGCCCTTCGTGTTCGAGGACGGTTTCGGCTATGAGCGCTACGCCGAATACATGCTCGATGTGCCGATGTATTTCGTCTACCGCGACGGCCGGTATATCGACGCGGCGGGCCTGTCGTTCCGCGATTTCCTGAAGGGCGAGCTATCCGTCCTCCCCGGCGAGAAGCCGACGCTGGAGGATTGGAACGACCATCTCTCCACCGCTTTCCCCGAGGTGCGCCTCAAGACCTTCCTCGAGATGCGCGGGGCGGACGGCGGGCCGTGGAGCCGGATCTGCGCGCTGCCGGCGCTGTGGGTCGGCCTGCTCTACGATCAGGCCGCGCTCGATGCCGCATGGGACGTGGTGAAGCACTGGACGATGGAGGAGCGCGAGGCGCTGCGCACCGCCGCGCCGAAGCTCGGCCTCTCCGCCCCGATCCCCGGCGGCCGCACCCTGCGCGACATCGCGGGGGAGGTGCTGGACATCGCCGGCGCGGGCCTCGGCGCGCGCGCGCGCTTCAACCGCTCGGGCGACAATGAGACGGGCTTCCTCGATCCGCTGCGCGAGATCGTGCGCACCGGCAAGGTGCCGGCCGAGGTGCTGCTGGAACGCTATCACGGCGCATGGGGCGGCGACCTGTCCCGGGTGTATGAGGAAGCGAGCTTCTAGGACCGCTTCCCCCTGATCCACGCGAAGGCGCGCGGCACAGCGCCGTTACGCGCCATCCATTCGCTATAGGCGCGGTAATCGGGATCGGCGGACAGGTGCCGTTCCTCCGTCTTCGCGCGCCAGTAATAGACGCCGCTCACCACGCCGAGCAACAGCGTCGCGCGCGCCGCGTCCACGATGCTGCCGGTGGAGAGCACGGGCAGGGTGGAGAGCCACCAGAACAGGTTCTTCGACAGATAGGCGGGGTGGCGCGACCAGCGATATGGCCCGTGCGTCAGGATGCCGCGATTGGTGAGATTGGAGAAGCGCATCCCGAACGCCATCGTCGACCAGGCGTAGATCGCGGTCAGCGCAACCAGCACCGCGCCCATGATCGCCAGCGCGACCGGATGACCGGCGAGCCACCAGGTCCATTCCGCCGTCCCCGGATGATAGTCGAGCGGTCCGTTCGCATCCATCAGGATGAACGGCGGGTAGCAGATCAGCGCCGCCGACCACGCCGCCGCATAGGGGTTGGCGCTGCGGATATGCGCGTCGAGCGGGCGCATCGTCAGCAGGTAGCCGACGGTCGCGAAGGCCACGTCCGCCACGAACATGAAGGTGATGAGCCAGTTCGCCAGCGCCACCGGATCGTGGAGCAGGGCGGAATTGTCCGCCCGGATGAAGTCTCCGAAACCCGGCGGCACGATCGCCAGCATGAAGGCGAGGAAGAAGCCCTTCACCGCCCATGCGCGCAGGTGGTTGAAGATCGCCTCCCTGTCCGCATCGCCCTGCCCCAGCAGCCACTGGCCCAGCGCCCACGCCCCGTCGCGCGGGGCGACTAGCCGGCGGTCCAGCCAGAGCACGTAAGGGATGGAGAGCGCGAACACGAAGGGCGCGGCGCGTTCGAAGCACCACATGGCGAACTGGAAATTGCCCTCCCAGTAGAAGCGCCCGGTGGCGTAGATCAGCGCGATCGCCGCCCATGTCGCCCACAGGCCGGTCAGCTTCACCAGGCTGATGTCGATCGTCTCGCGGAGCGGGCGGCGGATGTTCCAGTCGATTCCGGTGGAGGGATTGCGATGCACCTTGTCCGCCAGCAGCGACCAGAGGACCATCGGCACGCCGCAGGCCAGCACGTTCACCAGCGCCGCATAAGGCCCGTCCATCCCGTAATGCCGCGCGACCGCGATCCACGCGATCATCCCCGCCAATCCGGCCAGCCCCACGCCATGCGATACGGCGGAGACGGGACGGGCGTTCGCCGCGCGGACGATGATCGGTTGGTGCAGCATCTTCGCGGCAGGATGTGCCACGAGAATGGTAAGCATCCCGTGAAGGATATGCGGAGCCGGTTGACCGATGCGGCGTTGCTGTGGCAGGCGCAATCGCGATGCGGGTATAGCACAATGGTAGTGCAGCAGCCTTCCAAGCTGAATACACGGGTTCGATTCCCGTTACCCGCTCCATTCCCTCCGCATCGTCCCCTCCACATCGCCGATACGAACGGCGCGCGCCGTTGCCGACACGCGGTGCGTGATCAGTCTCTGCTGTCTGGGAGAGCGCCGCTCCGGCGGGCGGATGGTGGAAGGGGCTGGATTCGAACCAGCGTACACTTGCGTGGGCAGATTTACAGTCTGCTGCCTTTAACCACTCGGCCACCCTTCCAATGGGGCCGCTTCGTCAAAGCGAGGGCGCCCAATGCCGAAGCACAGGCGCGGTGTCAACGTGTTGACGCGCATTCGGCGCGCATTGTCCGCGAAAACCTCTTGCCGCACGGCGCCGCGCCGATCAAAGCCCCGGCAATCCTCTCCTGTTCCAGCGGAAATACGATCCATGGCCCGTCGCAGTCACCGTCCCTCGCAGCCGCCCGGCAGCCGTCCGCGCTTCTGGGGGCGCCACGCCGTCACCGCCGCGCTGGCGAACCCGAATCGCACGGTGCGCAAGGTATGGGGCACGCGCGAGGCGCTGGCCGCCCTGGCGCTGCCTTCGGTGATTCCGGTGGTCTATGCCGATGTGGCCGATCTCGGGCGGATGGTGCCCAATGACGCACCGCATCAGGGGCTGGTGATCGAGGTCGATCCGCTGGAGGAGATCTGGCTTGGCGACCTGCTGGAGGAGGGCCGCGACGATCGCCGCCCCCTGGTGGTGCTCGATCAGGTGACGGACCCGCATAATGTCGGCGCGATCATGCGATCGGCGGCGGCGTTCGATGCGCTCGGGATCATCACGCAGGATCGCCATGCCCCGCCCGAATCGGGCGTGCTGGCGCGATCGGCATCCGGCGCGCTGGAGACGGTGCCCTGGGTCCGCGTCGTGAACCTCGCGCGCGCGCTGGAGGAGATCGCCGAGGCGGGTTTCTGGCGGATCGGCCTCACCGGCCACGCGACGCAGACGCTCGCCGAGACGATGGGCGACGCGCGCATCGCCGTGGTGCTGGGCGCGGAAGGCGAGGGGATGCGTCACAACACCGAGGCGCATTGCGATCAGCTCGCGAAGCTGCCGATCTCGGGGAAAGTGGAGAGCCTGAACGTGTCGAACGCCGCCGCGATCGCGCTGTATGCGGTGGCGGCGCGGGGGTAGGTTTTATCCGATCTGTCCGACAGGCTCGGCGCGCGCGGTTGAGCTTCGCCGGC
>JAYRJH010000335.1:0-3517 GCA_041906415.1 Sphingomonas sp.
CAGGTCGGCGAGCATATGTTGCAGGCCCTTGAGCAAATTCTCGCCGCCCGTCTCGATCGTCTTCTCGATCACTTCGGGGTTGGTGAAGGCAAAATTGGTCGGACTCATCGCATCGACGAAGCCCTTGGCGGCGAAGCGGAGCTGCTCGTGCTGCTTCGGCGGAAGGCCGGTCATGGCATCGACGTTGCTGAGCAACTGGTCGGAAATGGTGAAATAGCTTTCGCGAATCCAGGCGAACAGCGGATTGTCGCGCCATGCCTCCGCCTTGAAGCGCCGATCGTTGGCATGCGCGGGGTTGGTGGCCGGAGCCTTCGCCGCCGCGTCGCCGGCGGGCGTGAGGAAGCGCTGCCAAAGGGTGAGGCTGTCGCGCCAGAAGCCCGCTGTGCGCTCCAGCGTGGCGGGATCGTTGAGGCCGGGGATCACCGGCATCGCCGGGCTGCCCTGCTGCATCGTGGCCAGCCCGTGCTCCAGCATCATCTGCTGCGCGCGGCCGAGCACCCACGTCCAGCGTTGCAGGTCGGCAAGGCTCGGGGTCTGGAATTCGCTCATCATCCTCTCCTTGGCCTTGCCGATCCGCGGACCCTAGCAAGGCCGTGCGGGCAGGATAACGGCTTTTTGCGGCGGGGGCACTGTCGCCTGCGCTTCGGGTGCGATATGATGCGGATGCGAAAGGAGCAAAAATGTCCGACGAATTCTACCGCATGAAACGCCTGCCCCCCTATGTCATCGCCGAGGTGAACGCGATGCGGGCAGCGGCGCGTGCGGCGGGGGAGGACATCATCGACCTCGGCATGGGCAACCCCGATCTGCCCCCGCCGCAGCACGTGATCGATAAATTGTGCGAGGTGGCGCAGAAGCCTTCCGCCCACGGCTATTCGCAGTCGAAGGGGATTCCGGGGCTGCGCCGCGCGCAGGCCAATTATTATGCGCGCCGCTTCGGCGTGGAGGTCGATCCCGAAACGGAAGTGGTCGTCACCATGGGATCCAAGGAGGGGCTGGCCAGCCTCGCCACCGCGATCACCGCGCCGGGCGACGTGGTGCTGGCGCCCAATCCGTCCTATCCAATCCACACCTTCGGCTTCATCATCGCCGGTGCCACGATCCGCGCCGTGCCGACGACACCCGACGAGCGCTATTTCGAGAGCCTCGAACGCGCCATGGCCTATACCGTGCCGCGTCCGTCGGTGCTGGTGGTGAACTATCCGTCGAATCCCACGGCCGAGACGGTGGATCTCGCCTTCTATGAGCGGCTGGTGGCGTGGGCGCGCGAGAACAAGGTGTGGATCCTCTCCGATCTCGCCTATTCCGAGCTCTATTACGATGGCAATCCGACGCCCTCGATCCTCCAGGTGCCGGGGGCGAAGGACGTCGCGATCGAGTTCACCTCGCTTTCCAAGACCTATTCGATGGCCGGCTGGCGCATCGGCTTCGCGGTGGGCAACAAGCAACTGATCGCGGCGATGACGCGGGTGAAATCCTATCTCGATTACGGTGCGTTCACGCCGATTCAGGCTGCGGCCTGCGCGGCGCTCAACGGGCCGCAGGATATCGTGGAGAAGAACCGCCAGCTCTATCACAAGCGCCGCGACGTGATGGTGCAAAGCTTCGCGCGCGCCGGGTGGGAAATCCCGTCCCCGCGCGCCTCGATGTTCGCCTGGGCACCGCTTCCTCCGGCGCTGGCGCATTTAGGCAGCCTTGAGTTCTCCAAACAATTGCTGACTCACGCCCATGTCGCGGTTGCGCCAGGAGTTGGCTATGGCGAGAACGGTGAGGGATACGTGCGCATCGCGATGGTCGAGAACGAGCAACGGCTGCGGCAGGCGGCGCGCAACGTGAAGCGCTACCTGCAATCCATGGGCGTCAACACGCCCGAGCGCAACGCGGGGTAAGGGCGCTGCGGCTCCCTCCTTTGCGCGACCGGGCGGTGGCCGGTGTCGATCGAATATAACCCGGCCTATTCGCTGGCGGGCCTGCTGGTGGGCATGCTCGTCGGGCTGACCGGCGTGGGGGGCGGCTCGCTGATGACGCCGCTCCTCGTGCTGGTTTTCGGCTTCCATCCCGTGACGGCGGTGGGAACGGATTTGCTCTACGCCTCCGCTACCAAGACGGTGGGCACGCTGGTGCATGGCTGGCGCGGCACAGTGGACTGGCGCGTCGTCGGTCGGCTGGCGGCGGGCAGCGTGCCGACGACGATCGCGATGATCTTCGCGCTCAGCTATGCCGCCCACCGTTCGGCCGATACCGGGCATATCGTGGCGGTGATCCTTGGCGTCGTGCTGCTGCTCACCTCGATCGCGATCCTGTTCCGGGGACGGATCGTGGGATCGCTGGCTCCGCGATTCGGCCGGCTGAGCGAAACGCGGATCGGCCTGCTCACCGTGCTGCTGGGCGCGATCCTGGGCGCGATGGTGTCTCTCACCTCGGTCGGCGCGGGAGCGCTGGGGATCACGGCCCTGGTGGTGCTCTATCCCCGGCTGGAACTGAAGAAGCTGGTGGGGTCGGACATCGCCCATGCCGTGCCGCTGACGCTGATCGCCGGCATGGGGCACATGACCCTTGGCGCGGTGGACCTGTCGCTGCTCGCCTCGCTGCTGGCCGGATCGGTGCCGGGGATCGTGATCGGCAGCCTGATCGCCACCCGCGTCTCGGAGCGCGTGCTGGTGCCGATCCTCGCGGTGACGCTGGCGGTGGTGGGCGTGAAGCTGGTGTTCTAAGCGGATCGGATGCCGGTGGCAGAATCGTCGCCCGGCCATGTGCCGGGTTGACGTGAGGAATGTGAAAGGTCGCTGCCGCTGCCTTCGCCATCCCGGTTGACCTTCGCGCTTCGCTCGCTCATCCCGCCGCCATGACTCGCCCCGGCTTCGCTTTCTCCACCAGCTTCAAGGTCCGCTATGCCGAGATCGACGGGCAGAAGGTGGTCTTCAACTCGCGCTATCTCGAATATGCGGATGTCGCCGTCACCGAATATTGGGAATGGACCGGCATCGGCGAGGTGCTGGGCAAGGTGTGGCACGAGACGGAATTCCATGTCCGCCGCGCGGAGGTGGATTATCTGCGCCCGCTCGTGCTGGGGGATATGATCGAGGCGTCGGTGCGGATCGAGCGGCTCGGCTCGTCCAGCATCACCAAAAGGTTCGAACTGGCCAACCAGCGTGGGGAGCTTTGCACCGTGATCGACATGGTGAGCGTCCACGTCCACTTGCCGAGCGGGCGGCCCACGCCGATCGAAGGCGAGGTGCGGCAGTTCCTCGAGGCGCTGGCCGCCGCGCAGCCGGATCGGGTGGCGTAGGGGGCGCCGCTCTAGCGCCGGAACAATCCCCCCAGCACCCCGCGCACGACGCTGCCGATCACGCCGCCGCCCGACGACGAGGAGCGCCGGCTCGACGTGCCGAACACCTGTTTGCCGATCTCGTTCGCCACCTGTCGCCCGATCGAGGAGCTTGCCGCGCGCGTGGCGGAAGTGATGGCCTTGTTCCACGGTGAATTGGCCGCCTCGCGCTCGGCGGCGATACGGGCG
>JAYRJH010000336.1:0-3514 GCA_041906415.1 Sphingomonas sp.
GAGGACATCATGTCCGCGCTCAACGAGATGGGCGTCAACATCGTCGAGAACGAGGAACAGGGCGAGGACGGCGAGGAGCAGGAGGCGGACGACGAGATCGACGCCGTCGATTCCGATCAGGAAAACGCCCCCGTCATCGAGAAGAAGAAAGAGACGGTCGATCGCACCGACGATCCCGTCCGCATGTATCTGCGCGAGATGGGCGCGGTGGAGCTGCTCAGCCGCGAGGGCGAGATCGCCATCGCCAAGCGGATCGAGGCCGGCCGCGACACGATGATCCTGGGGTTGTGCGAAAGCCCGATCACCTTCAACGCGATCATCGACTGGTCGACCGCGCTCAACGAAGGCGCGATGCAGTTGCGCGAGATCCTCGATCTCGACGCGATGCTGTCCAAGGGGCCGTCCGCCGAACAGGTCGAGGGCGCCGAGGACGACGACAGCGGCGAGATCAGCGAGTCCGCCACCGGCCCCTCCTTCAAGGAGGAGGAAGAGCCGGAGGAGGAAACATCCTCCGACGAGGACGACGACATGACCGAGCGCCGGGCGCGCCGGCCTGCCGATGACGACGATGAGGACAATACCCTGTCGCTCGCGCAGATGGAGGAGACGCTCAAGCCGCAGGCGCTGGAGAAGTTCGCCAATATCACCGCGATCTACAAGAAGTTCTCCCGCATGCAGCAGCAGCGGCTGGAGGCGATGGGCGCCGGCGGCGAGCTTTCGGCCACTGAGGAGCGCAAATATCAGAAATTGCGCGAGGAACTCACCGCCGAGGTGGAGAGCGTCCAGTTCCACAATGCGAAGATCGAATATCTCGTCGATCAGCTCTACAGCTTCAACCGGCGCCTCACCGCGCTGGGCGGGCAGATGCTGCGCCTCGCCGAGCGGCACAAGGTGAGCCGCAAGGATTTCCTCGACCGCTACATGGGCCATGAGCTGGACGACACGTTCCTCCAGACGGTGAACGGCCTCGACAAGAAATGGACCGCCTTCGCCACCAACGAGGCGGGCGCGGTGGAGCGCATCCGCTCCGAAATCGCCGAGATCGCGCAGCAGACCGGCATGGCGCTCGGCGAGTTCCGCCGCATCGTCAACATGGTGCAGAAAGGCGAGCGCGAGGCGCGGATCGCGAAGAAGGAGATGGTGGAGGCCAATCTGCGCCTCGTGATCTCCATCGCCAAGAAATACACCAATCGCGGGCTGCAGTTCCTCGATCTGATCCAGGAAGGCAACATCGGCCTGATGAAGGCGGTGGACAAGTTCGAATATCGCCGCGGCTACAAGTTCAGCACCTATGCGACGTGGTGGATCAGGCAGGCGATCACGCGCTCGATCGCCGATCAGGCGCGCACGATCCGCATCCCGGTGCACATGATCGAGACGATCAACAAGCTGGTCCGCACCAGCCGCCAGTTCCTGCACGAGCAGGGCCGCGAGCCGACGCCGGAGGAAATGGCCGAGCGCCTCTCCATGCCGCTGGAGAAGGTGCGCAAGGTGATGAAGATCGCCAAGGAGCCGATCAGCCTCGAAACGCCGATCGGCGACGAGGAGGATTCGCACCTCGGCGACTTCATCGAGGACAAGAACGCCGTCATCCCGGTGGACGCCGCGATCCAGGCGAACCTGAAGGAGACGGTGACGCGCGTGCTCGCCAGCCTCACCCCGCGCGAGGAGCGCGTGCTGCGCATGCGTTTCGGCATCGGCATGAACACCGATCATACGCTGGAGGAGGTCGGCCAGCAGTTCAGCGTGACGCGCGAACGCATCCGGCAGATCGAGGCGAAGGCGCTGCGCAAGCTGAAGCACCCCAGCCGCAGCCGGAAGATGCGTTCCTTCCTCGACCAGTAAGCCCCTGCCCCCGTCCCGGCCTCGCGCCGGGACGGGGGAGGCGGATCACGCCGCGATCACGCAATTCCGCCCGCTGTCCTTCGCATGATAGAGCGCGCGGTCGGCGCGGCGCAGCAGATCGTCGAATGTGGCGTCTCCGGGCGATGCCGCCGCCACGCCGGCTGAGACGGTGATTCGGGCCGACTGGCCGGCGATCAGGAACGGGCCGCCTTCCACCGCGCGGCGCAGCCGGTCGGCCACCTTCACCGCGTCCTGCTGGTCGACGCCCTCCATCACGACGACGAACTCCTCGCCCCCGCTGCGCGCGACGATATCGCCAACGCGCGCCGTCTGCTCCAGCCTGCGCGCGACATGGACCAGCGCCTGATCGCCCGCTTCATGGCCAAGGGAATCGTTGATCGCCTTGAAATTGTCGAGATCGAGCACGGCCACCGCCACGCCCCGGCCGGCGATGGCGGGAATGCCCAGCGCGAATATCTCCTTGCCGTGCGCGATCAGCGTCCGGCGGTTCGCAAGCCCGGTCAGGAAATCGGTGGACGCCGCGATCTCGAGCTGCCGCCGCATCCGGTCCGAACAGAGCAGCACGAAGGCGGTGGTGCCGATCGCGGGCAGCAATGCGAAGACGATCAGGGAAATCGTGTTCATCACCGCTGTCGCATCGGCGGCCGTGAAATTGCCCGGCAGGCCCAGTTCAATGAACGCCAGGCAACGGATCACCACGAACGCCATCACCATGGCGTAGATCAGCATCAGCATCGGCCGGCTGCGCGACCGGTCCTGCATCCGCATCCGGTGCATCAGCGACACCGTCCGCCCCATGATGCCCAGCCATATGGCCGCTACCAGCACCACCCGCATCGTGAAATCGGGGTGGATGGCGGACAGCCAGAACACTCCGCCGGTGAGGATCGCCACCGCCGCCAGGTCTCGCGAGGAAGGCCTCTCGCCATAGAAACGCTGGAGCGCGCGATGATAATGAACGAGCGCGAGCGCCAGCGCGCAATTCGCCAACGTCACCATCAGCGAAGCAGGTAGCAGCCGGGCGGTCGCGAACAGGCCGCACCCCGCCGCCACCAGCAGGGTGGCAAGCTGCCAGTTCCGGGTCGCCGGACGCAGTCCCGGCGGCACATCGCGCGAGACATTGGCCAGCACCAGCCCGTTCGCCAGCACCATGACGGTGACCGTGATGAAGACCGCGCGCATGTCCATCGATCAGCCCCCGCCCTTCCGGCGCGGCGGCGGGATGCCGGAATCGTCCAGCGCGCTCTCCGCCCGCGCTTCGAGCGGAGAGCGCAAGTCATCCTCCACGCAGATCTGACAGAGGCCCAGAAACACCCCCTCCATCACCTTTACTCAACAACTCTCCGGCCTGATTCCGGTTTCGGCACGCTTTTCCGAAAGTTAGCCGTAACGGCCAGCCTTGCTCCGGATACCCCGCCAGGCGCGGCGCGTCCATCTCCCCGTTTGCGGCCGGAGAGGATCGCGCGCGCCGGCCGGATTTCCGGCCCTAGCCCTCGTCGCCCATCCGCAGGGCCGCGATAAAGGCCTCCTGCGGAATCTGGACCGAGCCGTATTCGCGCATCCGCTTCTTGCCTTCCTTCTGCTTTTCCAGAAGCTTGCGCTTGCGCGTAATGTCGCCGCCATAGCATTTCGCGGTCACGTCCTTGCG
>JAYRJH010000337.1:0-3446 GCA_041906415.1 Sphingomonas sp.
GGTGGCGGCCCCGAAACGGACGGTGCCACCGTGCGGGCGACCCAGCATCAGTTTGGGCGGATCGAGATCAGTGGCCGGCAATCCGGTCCGGGGGTCGAGGAACAGCCGTTCGAGTGCTATGACGCCGGTGTCGGCTTCAACGGCGGCGAGCAGCGCGGGACGGAAACGGACGTCGGCGCCCCGGCCGAGCGGCACATGATCATGGTAGCGCAGCGCCGGATGCGGCTCGTTGAAACCACGCGTCGCCATATAGACGCCCGCCGGCGTATCGGTAACGGCACGCGCTTCCTTCCAGAGCGAACGGATCCGGCCGGCCAACCGTCGCTCGCTGCCATCCGCGCGTGCGAATTCCGTTTCAGCATCGGCCGTCGGTATAGGGCGCCTGTCGCTGCGCAGCGCGCGAATGACATCGATCGTGGAACAGCCGGCAAAGCATTTGAACAATATGCTATGCTCGCCGACCCGGACCGAAAGGCTCGGGCGATGGTCGTCATGCGCCGGGCAACGGCACATCGCGCCCGATGGCTTCCATGTTCCACCGAGTGATTTGACGATGCTGGCGGCAGCGGCATGGAGACGAGGATCGGCGCTCGTGCGCGACAGGGCCATGGGAGGAACTCCAGCATAGGGAAAACTCCCTCGCCCCACTCCTCCTTCTCTTCAGGCCGCGGCCGACGCTCGCTGCCAATGTGATCTCAGGTCGGATCAACGGGCAGCGCGTCCCCGTTTCACCGGCGCAGTGCTGCACGCTACGCTGGCCTATTTGCTGACCACTGATACCGGCGCTGAACTTCTACCGTCGGAACCGCCGGACGCCGTCTATCGCAATGCAGAACGGGACTTCCTGCCGGGTCCCGTCTGGAACGTCGCCGCATTTGCGGGCGCAGTCGTGACAGGTTTGCGCATATCCGGACAGCAAGGTCTGGAAACACGCATCCATCTTATCCCGCCCGGCGGCGGTCAGCTGGACATATATCCGGCGTTTATCGAAGGGATCAGGGAAGCGCTCGACTATGCCTTGCGCCTCCATCTCGCCAAGGCATCGCCGACCGGTCATCTCCGATGCTTTCGACGCGAGGCAGAAGCTGGTCAGAGAAGTCTTCAATCCCTGGCTGTCGCGCCAGTAGAGATCGAGCAACATTTCGCATCCTGGGTCGGCGCAGAGAGAGCCGAACATGGTGGCCGACGCCGCTCTTGCGCTAATGATCGACCTGCATAGAGGTGCGAAAACAGCCGGACGGCCTGTGTCGTCCAGCATGGGGTCAATTCGGGCATCGTGTCGCATGGGCATTTGCTCTCCATCCCATTTGGGTAGCATCATGGCGAACCGTGCCGATGCCCCAACGTCTGGTTGCCCCCCGCTATCCTGAACAAAGTAGTCCAACAGGCATGATGCTCGAATCCTCCTGTCCGGCAAGGTGCCTTTTGGAGGGGAATTTCGATACCGAATTGGTTAACATTGCGGGATATTCCCACATTGCCTGCCCAGCATCGACGCGCGGGCAACTGGCGGATCGTGAAGCGAACGCGAAGCCAAAGTCGACACATTAGCGTGCGGTCTGCGCCTGAAAGGCAAGAAGCGTGAGGAACCCATCCAGCAGCATTACCGTGGCACATTTCGTGGCACATTTAGGGTAATGGAGGGGAGTGGAGGGCAATTGGCGCACCGCAAATCAAGGGCTTGCTTCCCCTGCGTTACCCTGTATTACCCCGAAGGCCCGGTTCGATTCCCGTAGGGGTCACCAAAATCCTCTCCCAGAGGGTTTCAGGAAGTGCCGGGAACGGCGGATTTCTGCGGTTTTTCGTGGTATAGGTATCCCATGCGGAGCGGCTTCGTACCACCGGATACCAGCGTCTTGATGGTATGTCTGATGGTAGCGCGGTCCTCCCCCAGACGGAGATACCATCATGGCGCTTACCGCTGTTGCGATCCGAAACGCCAAGGGCCGCGCGAAGCCCTACAAGCTCACCGATGGCGACGAGTTGTTCCTCTATGTCACCCCCAATGGCGGACGCTATTGGCGGATGAACTACCGCCACCTTGGCAGGCAGAAGACGCTGGCGTTCGGGGTCTATCCCGACACGGGCCTTGCCGAAGCCCGCGAGCAGCGCGACGCGGCGCGCAAGGTTCTGGCGCGCGGCTGCGATCCGGCTGAGCAGATCAAGCTGGAAAAGATCGCCGCCGCCGTCGCCGCATCTAACAGCTTCAAGGCGGTTGCCGACGAATGGCTGGTCAAGGTCGAGCGCGAGGGACGCTCCGGCGTCACCATGAAGAAGCTGCGCTGGCTGCTGGACTTCATCAACGAGTCAATCGGCAAGCGGCCCGTTGCCTCCATTTCCGCGCAGGAGCTATTGGTGATGCTTCGCAAGATGGAGGGCAAAGGCAAATATGAGACGGCGAAGCGCCTTCGTAGCACATGCAGCCAGATATTCCGCTATGCTATCGCCACGGCGCGCGCCGAGCGTGACGTGGCAGCGGACCTTCGCGGCGCACTCATTGCGCCCCAGCCCGTCCACCGCGTCGCGATCACCAGCGCGAACGCGGCAGGCGGCTTGCTCCGTGCCATCGAGGCGTTCGAGGGGCATCCCAACACCAAGGCGGCATTGCGGCTCCTGCCCCATGTGTTTGTCCGACCGGGCGAGCTTCGCCATGCCGAATGGGCCGACTTCGATTTCGACAAGGCACTTTGGACCATCCCGCCACACAAGACCAAGATGCGGCGCGTCCACAGTATCCCGCTGTCCCGGCAGGCATTGGCGATCCTTGAAACCATCGAGCATGACGAGGACTACAGCAGCTTCCTGTTCCCGTCGCTGCGTTCGGTCGATCGCCCCATGTCGGAAAACACCATCAACGCGGCGCTGCGGCGCATGGGGTTCGCGCAGGACGAAATGACCGGCCATGGCTTCCGGGCGATGGCGGCGACGCTGCTCAACGAAATGGGCCTATGGCACCCCGACGCGATCGAGCGGCAGCTTGCGCATTGCGACAACAACGCGGTGCGCCGCGCCTATACGCGCGGGGAATATTGGGACGAGCGCGTCCGCATGATGCAGCATTGGTCCAATCACCTTGATTTCCTCCGCGACGGCGCGAAGGTCATCAAGGGCGCGTTCCGCAAGGCGAAGGCCGGGGAGTAACCCCGGCCTCGCGTCATTCGGCGCGATCTTCGCGGTAGCTCATAGGGTCGGCAATCCAGCGATCAACGGCGGATTCATGCCAACCGGTGCCGTGGACGCTGATCGGCACCTGGCGCGGGAACGTGCCTTCGCCGATCTTGCGGTAGAGGGTGGAACGGGAAAGACCCGTGCGGGTCAGCACGGTCTTGAGACGGATAATCCTTTCTTTGTTATTCACGGGACGCGCTTTCATTCTATGACGGTTGATGAAGTCCCCTGAAACGAAGAATTGGCAGCTCCAACCCGCCACGCAAGAGCCGCCCAGC
>JAYRJH010000338.1:0-3415 GCA_041906415.1 Sphingomonas sp.
ACCAGATAGTCCGCCTTCACCCGGATCGGCAGCCGCGTGCCCGCCTCCAGCCCCGTCGGCACGCGCAGGTCGACAAGCATGGCGAAGGGGCGTTCGAACACATAGTTCATCAGCCCCGCGATCAGCAGCCGCTGCGGCACGGGATAACGCAGTTCGCCCGCGCGCGCGCCCGGCGGCAAGGTCCAGTCCAGCCGGGTGCCGACGCCCGCATCACCCGGATTCCGCCAATAAGCGTGCCAGCCGGGCGCGGGCGCGGCGTCGAACGCCAAAGTCACCGTGCCGCCGGACGCGGGGTGCCGCGTCTCCGCCACCAACCGCATCGCGACATGGGTCTGCGCCGACGCGGGCAACGCGAACAGCGTCACCAAGGCGACCAGAATCCCGGCTAACCACGCTTGCCTCACCATCATCGGGCGCACATACCGTGCCCGCCAAACGATTGCACCAAGGACCGAAGATGAAAGCGCGGATCGCTGCTCCCCTTGCCCTTATCGCCGCCTCGCTCGCCGCGCCCGCCATGGCGCAGACGGCTGCCGGCCCGGTCGCGGCGACGCCCGCGCCGCGCGCCGCGCCGAAGCTGATCGTCGCCATCTCGGTCGATCAATTCTCCGCGGACCTTTTCGCGCAATATCGCAATCGCTTCACCGGCGGGTTCGCGCGGCTGCTGCAAGGCGTTGTCTTCCCCTCCGGCTACCAGAGCCACGCCGCCACCGAGACCTGCCCCGGTCACTCGACGATCCTGACGGGGATGCGCCCGGCGCATACCGGCATCATCGCCAATAACTGGATCGACCAGAAGGCCGGACGCGCGGACAAGATGATCTATTGCGCGGAGGACGAGCGCGTCCCCGGTTCCGATCACAACAGCTACACCGCCTCCGATCTCCACCTGAAGGTGCCGACGCTGGGCGAGATGATGAAGGCGGCCAACCCCGCCACCCGCGTCGTCTCCGTCGCGGGCAAGGATCGCGCGGCGATCATGATGGGCGGCCACAAGGTGGACGAACTGTGGTTCTGGGACGGCAAGACCTTCTCCTCCTATGCCGGCCGCGCGGTGCCGCCGACGGTGGCGCGCGCGCGCACGGCGGTGGAGAAGCTGGTCGCGCAGCCGCAGGGGCCGCTGCCCATGCCGGAATGGTGCGCGCCGCTCGCCCGCCCGATGCAGATCGGCAGCCAGACGCTCGGCGCGGGCCGGTTCGAGCGCGCCGCCGGCGATCTCAAGGCCTTCCGCGCCTCGCCCGCGATCGACAGCGCGGTGCTGGGCATGGCGTTCGGCCTTGCGAAGGACATGACGCTCGGCACGGGCGCCGCGCCGGACCTGCTGATCGTCGGCCTCTCCGCCACCGACTATGTCGGCCACGCCAACGGCACGCAGGGCAGCGAGATGTGCATCCAGATGAACGAGCTGGATCTCTCGCTACAGAATTTCTTCGAGGCGATGGACCGGCTCGGCGTCGATTACGAGGTGATGCTCACCGCCGATCACGGCGCCCACGACATGCCGGAACGGCAGCGCGAACACGCCATGCCGATGGAAACCCGCGTCGATCCCGCCATCTCCCCGAAGGTAGTGGGCGACGCTGTCGGCAAGGAACTGGGCATCCAGGGCCCGGTGCTGATCGGCGGCGAGGGCGACGTCTATGTCGCGGACACGGTGCCCGCCGCGAAGCGGGCGGCGGTGATCGCCTCCGCCGTGAAGCGCTACCTGGCGATGCCGCAGATCGCGGCCGTCCCCACGCGCGAGCAGATCGCCGCCACACCGATGCCCAAGGGGCCGCCCGAAACCTGGACGCTGCTGGAACGCGCCCGCGCTTCCTTCGATCCGGAACGCTCGGGCGATTTCCTGCTGATGCTGAAGCCGCGCGTCACCCCGATCCCGGCGCCCGCGCCGGGCTATGTCGAGACGCACGGCAGCCCGTGGGATTATGACCGCCGCGTCCCGATCCTGTTCTGGCGGCGCGGGATCACGCCGTTCGAGCAGCCGCTTTCGGTGGAAACGGTGGACATTGTCCCGACGCTCGCCGCCACCGTCGGGCTGGAGGTCAACGGGCTGGACGGCCGCTGCCTCGATCTGGACGCCGGGCCGGCGACGACCTGCCTGAAGTAAAGGCGCCAAGGCGGCGGCTCATCCCGCCGCCAGCATCTCCCCGAGCCGGCGCGCCACCGCGCCGGCGGCGAAGGGCTTCTGGATCACCGCGTCGTCGCCGACATGCGCCAGCGCGCGGAGATCGGCATAGCCGGTGACGAACAGCACGGGCAGGCCCGGCCGCAGCCCGCGCGCCTGCGCGGCGAATTCCGCGCCGTTCATCCCCGGCATCGCGAAATCCACGACCGCCGCGTCGATCGCGGCGTCATGCTCCATGATGCCGAGCGCCCGCGCGCCTTCGCCCACCTCGATCACCTTCGCGCCGGCATCGCGCAATTCCTGCGCCGTGACCGCGCGGACGTGATCGTCGTCGTCGAGCACCAGCACCTTGCGCCCCGCGATCGATCCCTCGCAGCCGGGCGCCAGCTCGCCCGGCCCCGCCGCTCCATCCTCATCGGCGCGGGGAAGGTAGAGCCGCACGGTCGTTCCCTTGCCCGGCGCCGTCTCGATCCCGATCCCGCCGCCCGATTGCTTCACGAAGCCATAGACCTGCGCCAGCCCAAGGCCGGAGCCTTTGCCCACCTCCTTGGTGGTGAAGAACGGCTCGAATACCCGGGCGCGCACCTCCTTGCTCATCCCCTCGCCCGTATCGGCGACGGAAACGACGACATATTCCCCGGCCGGCGGCTCATCGGGCGAGGCCGGCTCGCCCAGCGCGACATTGGCGGTGGAGACGGTGAGGGTGCCGCCCGCCGCGCCCATCGCATCCCGCCCGTTGATCGCGAGGTTCAGCACCACCAGCTCGAACTGCGTGGGATCGACCAGCGCGCGCCACAACACGTTCGAAAGCCGCGTCTCGATGGTGATCGCCCGGCCCAGCGTGCTTTCCATCAGCTCGCGCATCCCGACGATCCGCTGGTTTAGCTCCACCACCTTGGCCTCCAGCCGCTGGCGGCGGGAGAAAGCGAGCAATTGCGCGGTCAGCGCCGCCCCGCGCTCAGCCGCCATGCGAACGTGCTCCAGCCGCTGGCGCGTGCGCGCGTCCCCGGCCTCGCCCAGGGTGCGCTCCAGCATCGCGACATTGCCGAGCACGACCGTCAGCAGGTTGTTGAAATCATGCGCCACGCCGGAGGTGAGCTGCCCCACCGCCTCCAGCCGCTGCATCTGGTGTAGCGTCGCCTCCACCCGCTCGCGCTCCGCGATCTGCTCGGTCAGCTCGCGGGTGCGCTCCGCGACGCGGCGCTCGGAGGCCTCGCCCGCCAGATGCGCCTCGCTCACGTCCACCGCGCAGCAGATGAAGCCGCGATCGACGCCGTCGATGATGCGCGG
>JAYRJH010000339.1:0-3403 GCA_041906415.1 Sphingomonas sp.
GCGATGGGACAGTGATTCGACCAGCGCGCGCCCTTCGCGACGCGGATCATAGCCGCCGTCGATTCGGCCGCCCCGCACGATAACGCCTTGCAGCCCCGAATCCTCGCCCTGGCCGGGACGCAGGGTGACGCCGCGCGCCTTCAACCCCTCGAGCACGGCGGGCGGGAACTTGTCCACCTCGCCGTTGAACGCGGCCCCGCGCGCGACGAGGTTCGGCAGCGCCAGCGCGTCCTGCATCGGAAGCCCCCAATCGACCGCGCCGACCATCGCCTTCCCGACATAGGCCAAGATGGCGTTGCCGCCCGCCGATCCCAGCGCGCCCGCGAAGCCGCGATGCGAATCGAGCAGCACCAGCGGCGTCATCGACGAGCGCGGGCGCTTGCCGGGCGCGACCGCGTTGGCCGCCGGCCGCCCGTCCGCATCGAAGGGCGTGAAGGAGAAATCGGTCAACTGGTTGTTGAGGAAGAAGCCGTCGACCATCCGGCCGGAGCCGAAGATTGATTCCACCGTGGTGGTCATCGACACGACATTGCCGCGCGCGTCGCCGACGATGAAATGCGAGGTGCCGGTCGGCTCCAGCGTGCGGTCCGCGCCAGCGCGGGGCGCGCCGGCGGGCGTGCCGGCGGCGGGCGGCGGTCCGGCGCGCTCACCGATCAACGTCGCGCGGGACGCGATATAGGCCGGATCGAGCAGCCCGGCGACCGGCACGCGCACGAAGGCCGGATCGCCGACATAGCGATCGCGATCGGCATACATCACGCGGCTCGCCTCGGCGAATTGCAGCCACGCCTTCGGGTCGTTCGGCCCGCGCTTGTCGATATCGGTGTGGCTGAGCAGCCCGAGCAGTTCCAGCAGTCCGACGCCGCTGGCGGGCGGCGGCGGCGCGCACACCTCATAGACGCGATATGGCCGGCAGATCGCCTCGCGTACGACCGGGCGATAGGCCGCGAGGTCCGCCAGCGTCATCGTACCCGGATGCGCGCCCTGATGGACGCGATCGACGATCGCCTGCGCCGTCTTGCCGGCATAGAGCGCGGACGGCCCCTCGCCAGCCAGCCGCTTGAGGAAATCGGCATAGGCCGGGTTGCGCAGCGTATCACCCGCGCCGACCAGCCCGCCGCCGGGCCTGGCGAAATAGGCGCGCACGTCCGGCGCGGCGGATTCGGGATAGAGATCCGAACCGAGGAAGCGGCCGAGCCGGGGGGAGACGGTGAAACCCTCGCGCGCGGTGCGCTCGGCATCGCCGAACAGGCTGCTCCACGGCAATTTGCCATGCTGCCCGTGCGCGAGCGCCAGCATCTTCACCGCGCCCGGAACGCCGGTGGAGCGGCCGCTGAGCACCGCCACGCCGAAGGGCAAGGCCTTGCCGTTGTCGTCCAGGAACATGTCCGGCGTAGCCCCGGCGGGCGCCGTCTCGCGGCCGTCATAGACGCTCACGCGGCGCGTGGCGGCGTCGTAATAGGTCATGAACGCGCCGCCGCCCATGCCGGAGCTTTGCGGCTCCACCAGCCCGAGCATCGCCTGCACCGCGATCGCCGCGTCCACCGCACTGCCTCCGCGCCGCAGCACCGCCATCCCGGCCTCCGCCGCGAGCGGGTTGGCGGCGGCGACGAAAATCTGCGCCTGCCTCGCCTCGACCGCCGGAGTAGCGGCGGGCGGCGCACTGGTCGCCGCGCAGGAGGAGAGCAGCGCGGCGGCGATGGCGGTGGAGAGCGAGCGGACCAGCTTCATTGCGGATTCCTTGGCGACCTTGGTTCGCCGTCCGCGATAACGCCACGTCGTCCGCGCGTCACCCCACGCGGCCGATATCTCCCTGCCCCACCGTGCCGCTGGCCATGGCGAGCATCGCGTCGAGGCTTTTCTTCGCCTTCAGCCGCAATTCCTCGTCCATCTCGATGCGCGGCTCCAGGTCGCGCAGCGCGACATAGAGCTTCTCCATCGTGTTGAGCGCCATATACGGGCAGATGTTGCAGTTGCAGTTGCCGTCCGCCCCCGGCGCGCCGATGAAGGTCTTTTCCGGCAGCGCCTTTTCCATCTGGTGGATGATGTGCGGCTCGGTCGCGACGATCAGCGTATCGCCGGGGAAGGACTTGGCATAGTCGAGGATGCCGCTGGTCGATCCGACATAATCGGCATGATCGAGGATCACCGGCGGACATTCCGGGTGCGCCGCGATCGGGGCGTCGGGGTGCTCGGCCTTGAGCTTCAGCAATTCCGTCTCGCTGAACGCCTCGTGCACGATGCACACGCCCGGCCACAGGATCAGGTCCCGCCCCGTCTTGCGCGCGAGATAGCCGCCGAGATTGCGATCGGGGCCGAAGATGATCTTCTGCTCCTTCGGGATCTGCGACAGGATCTTTTCCGCCGAGGAGGAGGTGACGATCACGTCGGACAGCGCCTTCACCGCCGCCGAGCAGTTGATATAGGTCAGCGCGATCGCGTCCGGGTGCTGCGCGCGGAAGGCGGCGAACTGTTCCGGCGGGCACGAATCCTCAAGGCTGCATCCGGCATCCATGTCGGGCAGCACCACGATCTTCTGCGGGGAGAGGATCTTCGCCGTCTCCGCCATGAAGCGCACGCCGCAGAAGGCGATCACGTCCGCATCGGTCGCCTGCGCCTTGCGGCTCAAATCGAGGCTGTCGCCGACGAAATCGGCGAGATCCTGTATTTCCGGCTTCTGATAATAATGCGCGAGGATGACGGCGTTGCGTTCCTTGCGGAGACGCTCGATCTCGGCGCGCAGATCCAGGCCGCGCAGGTCATGGGGCTGTTCCATAGCCGCCAGATGGACCGCGCCGCCGCGCGGATCAAGGCTCAGCGCTTGTTGCCCAGCACTTCCTCCAGGCTGCGGCTCACATCCCAATGCTCGTCGTTGCGCACCGGATCGTCGGCGAAGCGGACATTGACGGTCGCGTCGATCCCGGCGGCCTTCAGCGGCATGGCGAAGCTGCGCTCCACCGCGCGGCGGGTGGCGTCCTTCGCCATCGTCATCACCGGCGCGGCGCGCGCCTGGTTGAGCAGTTCCGCCTGCCCCGCGCTGCGGTTCGCGGCATCCAGCGTCTCGCGCGCGTCGGTCAGCGTCATCAACACGCCGCCGGAGCCATAGCTGCGGATCGCATCCAGATCGATCGCGGGCGGCGTCACCTCCACCGCGGGGAGGCGCACCGAGAGCGTCTTCGTGCCCGCGTCCCACGCCACGTCGCGCGGCGTGAGGCGGCCGAGATCGACCTCGTAGCGGACCATGCCGGGCATGATCGTCGTCCGCTCCGCGCTCAGCCCGAATTGCGACTGTTTCGACGTCACCACCGCCACGAAGCGCGCGGCGAAGGCGGAGAGGCGGTTCTGCTCGCGCAGGCCCGTCAGGCTCGCATTGGCGATCGTCGTCGGATCGGGCGTCAGCCGC
>JAYRJH010000340.1:0-3400 GCA_041906415.1 Sphingomonas sp.
TCGACGCGCCGGAGGTGGATCAGCAGCTCGCGCAGGCCAGCGCCGATTACCAGACCGCGCTCGCCAACCAGAAGCTCGCCGCCACCACGGCGCAGCGCTGGTCGACCATGCTTTCCAAGGACGCGGTATCGCGCCAGGAGACGGATGAGAAGGCCGGCGACCTCGCCGCCAAGACCGCGCTCGCCAATGCCGCGCTCGCCAATGTCCGGCGGCTGCGCGCGCTGCAGGGCTTCACCCGCATCTATGCTCCCTTCGACGGGGTGGTGACGAGCCGCTCGGCGCAGCTCGGCCAGCTTGTCGTCGCGGGCAATGCCGCGTCGCAGGCGCTGTTCACCGTTTCGGACGCGAGCCGCGTGCGCGTCTATGTCCGCGTGCCGCAGGGCGCGTCCGCCTCGGTGCATCCGGGGATCACGGCGACGCTTTCGCTGCCCGAATATCCCGATCGCACCTTCCCCGCGACGATGACGCGCAGCGCGCAGGCGGTGGACAGCAATTCCGGCGCGGTGCTGGTGGAGCTGATGGCCCCCAACCCCGACGGAGCGCTGAAGCCCGGCGCCTTCGCGCGGGTTTCGTTCAGGACGAATGGGGACGCGAACACGCTGAGCCTTCCCGGCAGCACCATCATCTACGGCGGCGACGGGCCGAGCGTCGCGGTGGTGGACGGCAAGGGCCGCGTAACCGTGAAGCACGTCACCATCGCGCGCGACGAGGGCAAGACGGTTTCCATCTCGCAGGGGCTGTCCCCCGGCGATCACGTGGTGGATACCCCGCCCGATGCGGTGCGCACCGGCGACCATGTCCGCGTGAAGGGTGGCGCCGCCAATGCGGATTGAACGGTCCCGCGCGGCGGCAATCGCGCTGATGCTGCCGGTGGCGGGATGCTCGATGGCGCCCGCCTATCGCCCGCCGGCGATCGCAACGCCCGCGGCCTATAAGGAAATCCCCGGCTGGACCGCCGCCACTCCGCAGGACGATGCGCCGCGCGGGCAATGGTGGAGCGCCTTCAACGATCCCGTCCTCGACGATCTGGAGAAGCGCGCCGAGCAGGCCAGCCCCACGCTGGCCGAGGCGCTGGCGCGTTACGATGCGGCGCGCGCGGCCGCGCGCGGCGCGGCCGCCGGCCTGTTTCCCGAAATCGACGTGAGCGGGAATGCGGGGCGGCAGCAGGTTTCCGCCAATCGCCCGCTCGGCAACGGCACGGTCGACCCCTATGACAATTATGTCGTGGGCGGATCGCTCTCCTATGAGATCGACCTGTGGGGCCGGGTGCGCAACAGCGTGAAGGCGGCGCGCGCCGACGCGCAGGCCAGCGCGGGCGATCTCGCCTCCGCGCGGCTGAGCCTTCAGGCAGGCGTGGCCGACGCTTATGCCCGGCTGCGCGGGCTGGACGCGGAGGCCGATCTGCTGCGCCGCTCGGTCGATGCCTTCTCCCGCGCCTATGAGCTGACAGCGACGCGGCATGACGGCGGCATCGCCTCCGGCGTGGACGTGAATCGCGCGCAGACCGTGCTGTCCAATGCGCGCGCGCAGATTTCGGCCGTCGCCGCCCAGCGCGCCGCGACCGAGCATGAGATCGCAGCGCTGATCGGCGCCGTCGCGTCGGACTTTTCGATCGCCCCCCGCATCCAGCCGCCCGGCAAGCTGGAGGTGATCGGCTCCGCGCCCTCCACCCTGCTCCAGCGGCGACCGGACGTCGCGGCGGCGGAGCGGCGCATGTATGCGGCCAATGCGCGGATCGGCGTGGCGCGCGCGGCGATCTTCCCGACCATCTCGCTGGGCCTTTCCGGCGGGTGGCAGACGACCGGGCCGTCCCTGCTTTCCGCGCCCAGCAGCTTCTGGGGGCTTGGACCGATATCGGCGATCGGCGCATTGTTCGACGGCGGGCGCCGCAATGCGCAGGTGAAGCAGTCGCGCGCGCAATATGAACTGGCGGCGGCCGGCTATCGCGACACGGTGCTCGCCGCGTTCCGGCAGGTGGAGGACGCGCTCGCCTCGACCCGTCATCTCGCGACGCAGGCGGTGGACCAGCGCGCCGCCGCCACCGCCGCGCAACGCACGAGCGACCTCGCGCTCACCCGCTATCATGACGGGGCGGCGGATTATCTGGAGGTGGTGACGGCGCAGACCGACGCCCTGACCGCCGAACGCGCGCTGATCGCGGTGGAAACCAGCCGGATGCGCGCGAACATCGCCCTCGTGCTCGCCCTCGGCGGAGCCGCCACGTCCTGACGCCGCCGCCCCGGCTTCCACCGGGGCGGGCAGCGGGCCTTACAGCGGGCTTCCGCCCATCTTGTAGGTGAGCTGGAGATAGAAGCTGCGGCCTACCCCGTCGAACCACGAGATGTCGTAATAGGGATAGGAGCCATAGGTGCTATCGTAGATCGGCGCCTGATCGAACAGGTTGTTGATCGTCCCGGTCACGCGCAAACGATCGGTGACGTCGTAGCGCGCCGTCAGGTTGAAGATGTAGCTCGGCTTGATGTAGCCATCTTCATCGTAATTCGGTAGCTTGCCCAGCCGCTGGCCCGTCAGCGTGGTGGAGAAGCGATCGAGCGTCCAGGTGATGCTCGCCGTGCCTTTCTCGCGCGGGATGTCGTAATTGCTGTCGTAGCGCAGCTTGTCGATCACCGGATCGCCCGGATACTGGCGGATCGTGTGGTTGAACACATAGGTGTAGCCGAGCGACAGCGCGAACTCGCCCGCCTTCGCGGTCGGCACCCTCAGGTGAGCAGCGATGTCGAGGCCGTCGGTGGTTTCCTCCGCCACGTTGATCGGGTTGATGCGCACGCCCTGGATCTGCCCCTCCAGCGCGCCGCTGGCGTAGCGCTGGACGCGCGTGAAGGCGTCGACGCAGGTCGGCGAGCTGGCGGCCATCGCGCCCGTGCGGCAATCGGCCTCGGCGCGCAACACGCTGTCGATATCCACGTCGAGCACCTGGTTCTTCATCTTCACACGGAAATAATCCACCGACAGGTCGAAGCCGTGCCACGGCTGCCAGACGAAGCCGCCGTTGAACGAGGTGGAGGTTTCCGGCCGCAGCTTCCGGTTGCCGGTTTTGTAGGCGATGATGCCCTCGTCGGCATAGGAGCAGTCGCCGATCGGCGTATCCGCTTCCTCCGTGCGGCAAAGGTAATAATCGGTGGCGGAGGGGTGCGTGTTGCCCGGCCCGCGGAACACATAGTTCAGGTCCGGCGCGCGGAAGCCGGTGCCATAGGCGCTGCGGAGCAGCAGGTGCGAGGACGGGCGCAGCTCGCCGCCGAAATTATAGGTGAAGCGGCCATAGCCCGCGCCGTCGGAATTGTAGCGGTCGTAACGCCCCGCGGCGCTGACGTTGAGGATCGAGAGCACAGGGATGCGGAACTCCGCGCCCAGCCCCCAGTGGCGGCGCGTGCCCTCACCG
>JAYRJH010000341.1:0-3397 GCA_041906415.1 Sphingomonas sp.
GGGAGCTGGCTCATCAGGTAAATGAAGCCCTTGCCCTCCTCGCCCAGGCAGTTGGTGATCGGCACGCGCACGTCCTCGAAGAACAGTTCCGAGGTGTCGGCGGCGTCCTGCCCGATCTTGTCGAGCTTGCGGCCCTTCTTGAAGCCATCGCGATCGCTTTCGACCAGGATGATCGACATGCCCTTCCATGCCGGCTGCGCATCCGGGTCCGTCTTGCACACCACGAGCGTCAGGTCGGTGTTCTGGCCGTTGGTGATATAGGTCTTGGAGCCGTTGATGACGTAGTGGTTGCCGTCCTTCTTCGCCGTGGTGCGGATCGACTGGAGATCGCTGCCCGTGCCCGGCTCGGTCATGGCGATGGCGGTGATGACGTCGCCCGACACCATCTTCGGCAGCCATTCCTTCTTCTGCTCTTCGGAGCCATAGGTCTCCATATAGCCGGCCACGATGTCGGACTGGAGCGAGAAGCCGGCGGGCACGCCCGCATAGGCCATTTCCTCGTCGACGATCGCATTATAGCCGAAATCGAGGCCCAGCCCGCCATAAGCCTCCGGCACGGTGGGGCACAGCATCCCGATCTCGCCGGCCTTCTGCCAGAAGGACTTCGGCACCAGCCGATCCTTCTCCCACTGATCCGCATTGGGCACGCCTTCCTTCGCGAGGAAGCTGCGGACCGTCTGGCGGAACGCCTCATGATCCTCGTTATAGGCGAAACGGCCGGCAATGGTGTCGAGCGACATGAAGGGGCATCCTCTCCTGGAAAAACAGCTGCGCGCCTTGTCGCGGCGGTGGGGCGGAGGGTCAAGTAACTTTTGTTATGGCGCGCCGATCGCGGGTTGCGCGGTGCGCGGCGGCGGCCCACGCTCTCGACTCGGCCCGTCGTTCACGGCAAAGAGCGGGCGAAGGAGATCGTAACAAATGAAACTTGCCAGCCTGAAGCACGGTCGCGATGGAAAGCTCGTCGTCGTCTCGAACGATCTCGCCTGGTATGCCGACGCGAGCCACATCTGCCCGAACCTGCAGGCCGCGCTGGACGATTGGGATCGCATCGCTCCCGCGCTGGAATTGCTGGCGACCGACCTGGAGCACCAGACGATCCCGCGCGAGCGTTTCCACGAGCATCACGCCGCCGCCCCGCTGCCGCGCGCCTATCAATGGGCGGACGGATCGGCCTATGTGAACCATGTCGCCCTGGTGCGGCAGGCGCGCGGGGCGGAGATGCCGGAGAGCTTCTGGCATGATCCGCTGATGTATCAGGGCGGGTCGGATGGTTTCCTCGGCCCGCGCGACGCGATCCCGCTGGCGGACGAAAGCTGGGGCTGCGACCTGGAGGCCGAGGTGGTGGTCGTCACCGGCGACGTGCCGCTCGGCGCGACGCGGGAGCAGGCGCTCGATGCGATCCGGCTGGTCGGCCTCACCAACGACGTGTCGCTGCGCAACCTGATCCCCGGAGAGCTGGCGAAGGGCTTCGGCTTCTTCCAGTCCAAGCCCGCTTCCGCTTTCTCCCCCGTGTTCGTGACCCCCGACAGCCTCGGCGACTGGTGGCGCGAGGGCAAGTTGCACCGCAAGCTGATGGTGGACGTGAACGGCGCGCCCTTCGGCCGGGTCGAGGCGGGGGAGGACATGACCTTCGACTTCGGCACGCTGATCGCCCATGCGGCGAGGACGCGCGCGCTGGGGGCAGGGACGATCGTCGGCTCCGGCACCGTCTCGAACCGCGATGCGGGCGGCGGCCCCGGCAAGCCGATCGGGGAAGGCGGCGTGGGCTATTGCTGCCTCGCGGAGGTGCGCACGGTGGAGACGATCCTGTCCGGCAAGCCCTCCACGCCTTTCCTGAAGCGCGGCGACACGGTGCGGATCTGGGCGGAGGACGATCGCCATCATCCGATCTTCGGCGCGATCGAGCAGACGGTCGGTGAACAGGCGGCCGCAGAACAGGCGGCCGGTGAAATGTCCGGCGGATGACGGCGATTTCATTGGGAATTCATCGCGCTTGAGGGCAGGATCATGAAGCGCGCCGGCCAGTGCGGCCGCGCGGTTATATAGACGGAGGTAATAAGATCATGAAAAAGATCGTCCTTCTAGGAGCGCTGGCGGCATTGGGGATGCTGAGCGCGGGCGCGGCCTCGGCGGAGGATTATCCGCCCTGCTCGGCGTCGGTGCGCGACAATTGCGTGCAGGGCGCGCGCTCGGCGACGCATCATGCGCGCGCGACGCGCCATCACGCGACGAAGCATCATGTGAAGGCGCGCAAGGGCAAGCATCACGCGAAGACCCACCACGCGAGGACCCACCACAAGGTGCGCCATCACCGCACGCACAAGCGCTGATAGTGCCACGGCCCCGGCGTGAGATGATCCGCCGGGGCCGTCCCGCGCGAAACCTGGCTTCGGCCCGCGCAGGAACGTCGCGCGCGCTGTTTCGTTCTCTCCCCTGCATATGCAGTGACCGGAGAGAGAGATGTCCAAGGATGAGCGGAAGCAGCAGCAGGACGCGGGGCGGGACCGTTCGATCGCGAAGCGGTTGAAGAAGGACCCGAAAGACAAGCAGGCGAAGCTGGACGAGGCGCTGGACGAATCCATGGATGCGTCCGACCCGCCCGCCATGACCCAGCCCGGCAGGTGATTGTTGCGCAAAAGGCGCAGTTCCTTTCCAAAGACGAACAATCCTGAACGCTTCGACGCAACCTGTGTTGCGAGGACGGTGGCTTCCGTGATTCAATCCTGAACGCGGGGCATCGAGGTGTTAAGGGGCGTGTTAACCGTTCTGGCGCATCATTGGCCCGCTCGATTGGTGCGAGGCTGAGGTGAGGCGATGAGTGCCAGGATGAAGCCGGCGGAAGGCGCGATGGCGCTGGCCGAGATGAAGGAGTTCGCCGGGTTCGCGGCGGCGACGCAGCGTTATATCCGCCGCAGCCTCGACATCGGCCTCGATCGCGAAGACGCCATGACGCGCTGGTCGCGCGACGTGGTGGAGGCCGCGAGCATCCGCGCGCAGGCGCATCATTACGAACGGCTTCCCGAAATCCGCGAGCTGGTGCCGGACGACAGCGGGCTGGACCGCGTGGAGGTCTTCCTCGCGCCGCTCGTCACAGTCACCGCCTTTGATCTGGGGCAGGGGCGGTTGCCGGGCTTTTCCGCCTATCGCTTCCTCTACGAGCGGCTGATCGGCGCGCATGTGCGCCCCTGGCTTCCGGCCGCCTTCTGCGCGGCGGCGGCGCTGCCGCATCTCCACCCGGAATTGCGGCGCAAGCTGCTCCAGTCGATCAGCGAGGCGGCGGCCACCGCCTCCGGCTGGTCGGCGCGCCAGCCCAGCTTCTTCCCGCATTGGGTGGAGAAGGTGGAGGAGAACGCCGCGAACTAGGGCGCGTTTTCCTCTTTCCGAAGGGGAAGGGTTT
>JAYRJH010000342.1:0-294 GCA_041906415.1 Sphingomonas sp.
GCGCCCATACCCGATGTCAGGACGCGACGGACGCGGCCTGTGAAGGCATGACGTCAGTGGGCCCAAGCTGCATGGTAGGCGGATAGAGCGTGGGAACCCGCTTCTGGCCGCTGCACCACGCATCGATCATGTCCGCCCATTCCTGGAGCATGTGTCGACGCTGCGGCTCATATTCCGCCTTGTTGTAGACGCCGCGCGACGATCGATTGTCCTCATGGGCAAGGCTCTTCTCGATCCAATCACGGTTGAAGCCGAGCTCGTTCAGCAGTGTCGATCCGGTACGCCGCAGGTCGT
>JAYRJH010000342.1:304-3367 GCA_041906415.1 Sphingomonas sp.
AAGGCACCCAACGGCAGCCCGCTGGTCTTCGCACGCCCGACAACCGCGTAGATGACGCGATTGAAGGTCGCACGAGACATCGGCTGGTCCGCCTCATAGCGAGAGGGCAACACATAGGGTGAATTGCCAGCGCAGGTTTTCAGCGCGACCATGATGTCGAGTGCCTGTCGCGCGAGATAGACGTTGTGCGCGCGCGAGCGCTTCATGCGCTCCTTCGGAATAGTCCAAACAGCGTTCTCAAAATCTACCTCGTCCCAGGTCGCATCGAGCAGCTCGCTCTTGCGCACCATGGTCAGAAGAATGAGGCGCAGCCCGAGCCGTATGGTCGGCAGAGTCGCGACGTGTTCGATCTGGTCGAACAGAATGCGGACTTCTAACGGCGAAAGCGCACGATCCTTCGGCACGAAGGTGGCGATTGATGCCGGCCCCACTTCGTCGGCCGGGTTCGCAATCTTCTCGCCATGCAGGATCGCGTGGCCGTAGATCTGCTTGACGATGTCGCGAACATGGATCGCGGTCGCGGGCGCGCCGCGCTCCTTCACTTTGGCGCAGAGCCCGCGCAGGTCGTCGGGCGTGATCTCCGACAGGAGCCGGTTCTTCCACGACGGCAGGATGTCTCGGTCGAAGATCGCCTTGCGCATGGACCGTGTACTGTCGGCCATGCGTGCGCCCTCGAACCAGCGCGCTCCGGCGGCCGCGATGGTGAGTGCTTCTGCCGCGCGGCGCTTCGCGCGCTGCTTCTGCTGCGCGGGCGACTGTCCGCCCGCAACGGTCTTCCGAGCAACGAGGCAGCGCTCGCGGGCTTCGGCGAGCGTCAGTCCGCCAGGTCCGTAGGCGCCGAGGGTCAGCGTTTCACGGCGCCCGTTGAGCCGATAGTCGTAGCGGAACGAGATCGCTCCTGACGGCAGGACCGCGACATACATACCGTCACGGTCAGCAACCTTGTACGATTTATCTTTTGGTTTCAGCCGCTTGATGGCGATATCGGTTAGCATGGCATCCTCCTCAGCGACTACGATACGCCCCGCTCGGGGGCCGTCCATACCGTCAGAGTCGATACCGTCAAGCCTATCCAAATTATCAATAAATTAAGTGCTTTATCTGTGAAAATTGGATCGAGCTTGATGGATCTCCAGGCGGGCAAGCTTCAACACGCCGACACTACCCGCCAGTTGATACCGTCAATGATGCCGTCATATCAACTCGCTTGCGCGCGATAGATCGCGAAGCATATCACCAGGTAATCTCAATAATTTTCGCTACTTAGCGCCGTTGGCGCGATAGGTCTCGAACCATGCCGAAGCCTATCGCATCATTCCCACTCGATCGTCCCCGGCGGCTTGCTCGTGATGTCGTAGGTCACGCGGTTGATCCCCCGCACCTCGTTGACGATGCGGTTCGCCACGCGCGTCAGGAACGCCATGTCGAAGGGATAGACATCCGCCGTCATCCCGTCGGTGCTGGTCACCGCGCGCAGCGCGCAGGCCTGGTCGTAGGTGCGCCCGTCGCCCATCACGCCCACCGTGCGCACCGGCAGCAGCACCGCGAAGGCCTGCCAGATCGCGTCATACAGCCCGGCGCCGCGGATCTCCTCGAGGTAGATCGCATCCACCTTGCGCAGCAGGTCCGCCTTCTCCCGCGTCACGTCGCCGGGGATGCGGATGGCGAGGCCCGGCCCCGGGAAGGGATGGCGACCGACGATCTCCTCCGGAATGCCGAGTTCGCGACCGAGCGCGCGGACCTCGTCCTTGAACAGGTCGCGCAGCGGCTCGACGAGGCGCATGCGCATCCCCTCCGGCAGCCCACCGACATTGTGATGCGACTTGATCGTGACGGACGGCCCGCCGGTGGCGCTCACGCTCTCAATCACGTCCGGATACAGCGTTCCCTGCGCGAGGAAATCCGCCCCGCCGATCCGGTTCTGCTCCTCCTCGAAGACCTCGATGAACAGCCGGCCGATCGTCTTGCGCTTCACCTCCGGGTCGGTGACGCCGGACAACTGGCCGAGGAACAGCTCCGATGCGTCACGATGGATCAGCCGGATGTTGAAGCGGTCGCGGAAGGTGCGCACCACCTGCTCGGACTCGTTGGCCCGCATCAGCCCGTGATCGACATAGATGCAGGTGAGCTGGTCGCCGATCGCCTCATGGATCAGCACCGCGGCGACGGAGGAATCGACGCCGCCCGACAACCCGCAAACCACGCGGCCGGACCCGACCTGGGCGCGGATCTTGGCCACCATCTCGGCGCGGAAGGCGCCCATGGTCCAGTCGCCGGAACAGCCGCAGATGCCATGCGTGAAGTTGCGCAGCAGCGCCGCGCCATGCGGCGTGTGCACCACCTCCGGATGGAACTGCACGCCGTAGAAATGCCGCGCGTCGTCGGCGATGGCGGCGAAGGGCGCGCCGTCGCTGACCGCCACCGGGCGGAAGCCGTCGGGCAGGCGCGTCACGCGGTCGCCATGCGACATCCAGACCTGCTCGCGCGCGCCGGGCGCCCAGACGCCCTTGGTCAGCGCGCTGTCGCCCACCACCTCGACGAAGGCGCGGCCGAATTCGCGGTGGTCGTGCGGTTCCACCGCACCACCCAACTGCGCCGCCATCGCCTGCTGCCCGTAGCAGATGCCGAGCACCGGCACGCCGAGCCGGAAGATGCAGTCGGGCGCACGGGGGCTGGTGCCCTCGGTCACGGAGGCCGGCCCGCCGGACAGGATGATCCCCTTCGGCGCGAAGGCGCGGATGCGGTCCTCGGCGGCGTTGTTGAAGGGCCAGACCTCGCAATAGACCCCGCTCTCCCGCAGGCGCCGCGCGATGAGCTGCGTCACCTGGCTGCCGAAGTCGAGGATCAGCACATGCTCGTGCCGGGGGGCGGAATCAGCGGAGGGGTCGGCCATGGCGGCGTGAAGCACAACGCCGCGCGGCGGGCAAGGCCGAGGCCCCTTCCACTACCGCTCCTGTGCGGGCGCGGTCGCCGCCAGCAGGCTCTCGATCGGGTCCCATAGAAAGGCCGATTGCAGCACCGCCCGGCCGCCGACGCGGATCTCCTCCCGCGCCGCCTCCTTCC
>JAYRJH010000343.1:0-3361 GCA_041906415.1 Sphingomonas sp.
GACATGAGCTGCTTCGAGGTCGCCAGCGTCATCGGATAGAGCCGGGTGCCGCTGCCGCCGGCGAGGATGATACCCTTCATGCGCCTGGTTCCTTTGTCCGAATGAGCAATCAGCCAGCCATGGGCCGCAGGCGGGCGACCACGGTTTCCAGCGAGGCGCGCCAGTCGGGCAGCGCCACGCCGTGAGCGCGGGCGATCAGCCCGCAATCGAGTCGCGAATTCGCCGGCCGGGCGGCCGGGGTGGGATAATCCGCCGTGGTGATCCGCCGCACCCGCGCATGCGAGCCGCCATGCGCGGCGGAGGCGGCGAAGATCGCCTCGGCGAAGTCCGCCCATGAGGCTTCGCCCGTCGCCGTCATATGAAAGACGCCGCGCAAGGCCGGATCGGGATCGGCGGCCAGATTCTCCGCCACGCGCACAATCCCGTCCGCTATATCGAACGCGCTGGTCGGGTTGCCGCGCTGATCGGCGACGACGGAAATCTCGTCGCGATCCTTTGCCAGGCGCAGCATCGTCTTCACGAAGTTCGCGCCGAACGGGCTGTAGACCCATGCGACGCGCAGGATGGCGCTGTTCCCGGCATGAGCCGCCAGAACGGCTTGTTCGCCCGCCAGCTTCGACGCGCCATAGACACCGGCCGGTCCGGTGGGATCGCTCTCGAGATAAGGCCGGTCGAGCGTGCCGTCGAAAACATAATCGGTCGAGAGGTGGACCAGCGGCACGTCGAGTGCGCTGGCCGCCTCCGCCACCGCACCGGCGCCACGGCCGTTGATCGCATGGGCCAGCGCGCTCTCGCTCTCCGCTTTGTCCACCGCCGTATAGGCCGCAGCCGACACCACGACATCGGGTGCGGCGGCTTCCAGCGCGCGCGCTACGGAGGCGGGATCGGCGAGATCGAACGCGGGCCGGCCGATTGTCATCACTTCATGCCCGGCCGCCCGGCCGCGTTCGACAAGGCTGCTGGCGACCTGGCCGGATTGCCCTGTGACGGCAATCCTCACGCAGGCGCTCCGGCATTGGCCAGCCCGAGCCGTTCCCCATCGTAGCGGTCGCGCAGCGGGCGCCACCACCATTCATTGTCGAGATACCAGCGCACCGTCTTCTCGATGCCGCTGTCGAAATTCTCCCGCGCGCGCCAGCCCAGCTCGATTTCGAGCTTCGTGGCGTCGATCGCGTAGCGCGCGTCATGGCCTGGGCGATCGGTGACGAAGCGGATCAGCGCCTCGCGCGGAGCGTTGGCAGGAGCGAGTTCGTCCAGCACCGTGCAGATGCGGCGCACCACGTCGATGTTGCGCCGCTCGTTGCGTCCGCCGACGTTATAGGTGTCGCCCGCGCGGCCGCGTTCGATGATGAGGTCGAGCGCGCGCGCATGATCGTCGACAAAGAGCCAGTCGCGCACATTCTCGCCCTTGCCGTAGACCGGCAACTCGCGCCCTGCGAGCGCATTGAGGATGGTGAGCGGGATCAGCTTTTCGGGGAAGTGATAGGGCCCGTAATTGTTCGAGCAGTTCGACACCACGACGGGCAGGCCATAGGTGCGCTGCCATGCCTTGGCGAGATGGTCCGACGCGGCCTTGGACGCCGAATAGGGCGAGCTTGGATCATAGGGCGTGCTTTCCTCGAACAGCCCTTCGTCGCCCAGCGAGCCATAGACCTCGTCAGTCGAGACGTGGAGGAAGCGGAACGTGTCCTTCGCAGCGCCTTCCAGTCCGTTCCAATAGCCGCGCGCGGCCTCCAGCAAGATAAAGGTGCCGACCACATTGGTCTGGATGAAGTCCGCCGCGCCAGTGATCGAGCGGTCGACATGGCTCTCGGCCGCCAGGTGCATGATGCGATCGGGCCGGAAGCTCGCGATAGCGCCTTCCATGGCGGGGCGATCACGGATGTCGGCCTTCAGGAAGCGATGGTTGTCCTTGCCCTCCACCGCGCTCAGCGATGCCTCGCAGCCGGCATAGGTGAGGGCATCGACGGTCAGGACCTCATAGCCCTTTTCCAGCACGAGATAGCGCACAAGCGCGGAGCCGATGAAGCCGGCGCCTCCGGTGACGATCACGCGCATCCGTTCACTCCGACCACTGGAAATATTCGGGAAGCCCGGCGAGCAGGGGTTGCTGCCGGTCCTTCGGCGAAAGGGTATGTGGATCGGCGACATCGGGCCAGACGATGCCGATCGCCGGATCGTCCCAGCGCAACCCCCTGTCGCATTCCGCGCTGTAATAATCCGTCACCTTGTAGCAGATGACCGTATCGGGCACGAGCGAGCAGAAGCCGTGCGCGAAGCCCGGCGGCACCCAGAGCTGCTTGCCGTTATCCGGGGTCAGCGTCTCGCCGACCCATTGCCCGAACGTGGGGGAGCCGTGGCGGATATCCACGACGACATCGAACAGTGCGCCTGCGGTGCAGCGCACCAGCTTGCCTTGCGCGTGCGGCGTGGTCTGGAAATGCAGGCCGCGCAGGGTTCCCGCCCGTGCGCTCAGCGACTCGTTGCCCTGGACGAACCGATGCTCACCACAATGAGCGGCGAAGATATCTGCACGGAACGTCTCCGCGAAATAGCCCCGCTCGTCCCCGATCTTGCGGGGGATGACGAGCTTGAGACCGGATATCGGGAAGGAATGAATTTCCATGATCTGTCCCTGGAGCGGGTGGGAGGAAAGTTCAAGGACATGGATTTCGGAGTCACGGCATTCACCGCGCTGTTGATTTCCACTCAGAGTTGACCCGGGATTTTTATCGAGAAGTGACCCGGGTGGATAAGGTGTCCAGCAGTGCGGGGTTGGGTCAAGTGGTGGCTTTTCCTTTCTGGGTTTGGATACCGCAGCACTGGCTCTAAAGCGCCAACTGTTGTTCTTTAACAGCGGTTGGTGTCAAGGGTCACGCCCGCCGCTTCACCGATCGATGTCATCATCTGCCGGGCTCGTCGTTCTTTCCGAGGCTGAGCTTGTCGCCTCATCATGGGCCGCGTCGTTGCGGCGACTCATCGTTACCCGCGTGGCCCTGTCGGCCACGACGATCGCTGCGAGTTTACCGGCTCCATCATCTCGGCCGGACAATCCACTCGATCGAGCGGATCGGAAGCAGCGCTTTCAGGTGGCGACCGGCTTGCCCCACTCGAACTCGGTGCTGTCCACCCAGATACAGTACAGGACGGTCAACAGACGCTTGGCCGTGAGATCATGCTGTGCGCTTCGCCCCGAACCGGCGAGGAGCCACGATTTTCTTCCCAAGGCAATACCCCTCAACGCCCGCTCCACCGCATTGTTCGAGATGCGGATGCGGCCGTCGTCAAGGAAGGCGATGTACGCCGGCCACGCCTTGAGCATATAATCCATCGCCTCGGCCACGTCGCTGTTTTTCGAGAG
>JAYRJH010000344.1:0-3354 GCA_041906415.1 Sphingomonas sp.
CGCGACGCTCCGCCACGCGCCCTCCCCACCCGTCGCCAACCCGCGCCGTTCGAGATCGATCAGATGCGCCAGCACCGAACGCTCCGCCGCGCCGAACAGCCTTTTGTCGATCCCGGCATACATGCGCTCGACCATCGCGGGCACCGCGCCCACGCCTTCGCCGAGCAGGCGCAATATCTGGCCCTCGCGCTGCTTGCGGTGGCCGAGCAGCCCGCGCACCAGCCGCTGCGGCTTCTCCACCGCATCGCCGTGGCCGGGGTAATAGATGCGATCGTCGCGCTCCATCAGCTTTTCGAGGCTGGCCATATAGGCGCTCATGTCGCCGTCCGGCGGCGAGACGACGCTGGTGGACCAGCCCATCACATGATCGCCCGAGAACAGCGCCTTCGTCTCCCTGAGCGCGAAGGCGAGATGGTTCGAGGTGTGGCCGGGTGTCGCGATCGCCTCCAGCGTCCAGCCCTCGCCGGAAACAATGTCCCCCTCCGCCAGCACGCGATCGGGGGCGTAATCGGCATCGAAGGCGGCGTCGGCGCGCGGCCCTTCGTCGGAGAGATGGAAGGGCGCGGCCCCGACGATCGGCGCGCCCGTCTCCGCCTTCAGCCGGATCGCGCCGGGAGAATGATCGCGATGATGGTGGGTGATGACGATCGCCCTCACCGGCCGCCCCGCGATTGCGGCCACCAGCGCGGCGTGATGCGCCTCGTCCGCCGGGCCGGGATCGATCACCGCAAGATCGGTCGTGCCGACGATATGCGTCTGCGTGCCCGTATAGGTATAGGGTGAGGGATTGGGCGCCAGAACCCGCGTGACCCGAGGTTCGAGCGCGATTGCGATGCCGGTCGGTGGCTCGTCCATGCGCGTCGAGATGGCCGCTGCGGCGAAAGATGGCAAGTGCCGACGCGGTTTGCCGCCGGCCGGAAAGCGAAGGGAGCGTCGGAGATTCTTACAATCCACCCGATGCGCGATTGACCGTTAACCAGCGCGAAGCGCGGATTTGCGCAATCCGACGGAACTGGCACGCACGCTGCATCGTTGTTCCCGCACCGAGCGTGAGAACGCTTCAGCAGGGCGGGTGCGTCGCTTCTTCGATCTCGCGACGCCCCGCCCTCACCCGGTCATCCGGCCTTGGCGGCGCCTTCGAACAGCTGGGCCAGCTCACCCGATTCATACATTTCCATCATGATGTCGGAGCCGCCGATGAACTCGCCGCCGACATAGAGCTGCGGGATAGTCGGCCAATCCGAATAGGCCTTGATACCCTGTCGGATTCCCTGGTCCTGCAGCACGTCCACGCTTTCGAACTCGACGTTCAGATGCTGGAGGATCGCCACCGCGCGGCTGGAAAAGCCGCATTGCGGGAAAAGCGGGCTGCCCTTCATGAACAGCACCACGGGGTTGCTCTTCACCACCGCATCGATGCGGGCCTGTGCGTCGTCTGTCATCGCCGGTTCCTCGATTGTGTCTGGCCGTTATTTCGGAACGGCGGTGGTGAGCTGCAAGGCATGGAGCACGCCGCCCATGCGGCCGCCCAGCGCGGCATAGACCGCCTGGTGCTGGCGCACGCGCGGCATCCCCGCGAAAGAGGCGCTGACGACGCGCGCGGCATAATGATCGCCGTCGCCCGCCAGATCGGTGATCTCCACCTCCGCGTCGGGGATGCCGGCGCGGATCAGCGCGGCGATGTCGTCGGCCGCCATCGGCATGTTATTTGGCTTCCAGAAGCTGGCGGCGCGCCTCGATCATCTGCTCGTCCAGCGCGCGGCGCACCTCGGCCTCGTCCACGTCGACGGCGGCCGCGGTAAGATCGCCCAGCAGCTTGCGCACCACGTCGTCATCGCCCGCCTCCTCCAGATCGGCATGGACGACGGACTTGGCATAGGCGTCGGTCTCCTCCGGGGTCAGCGTCATCAGCGCGGCGGCCCATTGGCCGACCAGCCGGTTGCGGCGCGCGACGATGCGGAACGCCATCTCCTCGTCATGCGCAAACTTGGTTTCGAACGCGCGCTCGCGATCGTCGAAGGTCGTCATGTCTGCTCCCAGTCTGTTTCACGTCAGATAGAGAGCGCGCCCGCCATAAGCAACGGCGGGGCGCTCTCCTGAATCCAGCAGGCCGGAAGCGGCTCGCCGCTCAATCCGCGACGCGCACCACCAGCTTGCCGATCGCTTTGCGGGCCGCGAGTTGCGCGATCGCGTCGCCGCCCTTTTCCAGCGGGAAGACGCCGGTGATCTTCGGCGCGATCCTGCCTGCCGCCCACAGGTCGAAAAGCCGGCCGATGTTCGCGCGGTTGCGCGCCGGCTCGCGCGCGGCGAAGGCGCCCCAGAACACGCCGCATATGTCGCAGCTCTTGAGCAGGGTGAGGTTGAGCGGCAGCTTCGGGATGCCTGCGGGGAAACCGATCACCAGATAGCGTCCTTCCCACGCCATGGAGCGCACCGCCGGCTCCGCATAGTCGCCGCCCACCGCGTCATAGACCAGGTCGAAGCCGTGCGGTCCCGCCTTCGCCTTGAAGGCATCGGCCAGCGCCTTCGATTCGTCCTTCGAGAAGGGCGCGCGGCCATAGACAATCACGTCGTCCGCGCCCGCATCGCGCACCGCCTGCGCCTTCTCCTCGGACGAGACCGCGCCGATCACCCGCGCGCCGAACGCCTTGCCCAATTCCACCGCAGCCAGCCCGACGCCGCCAGCGGCGCCAAGCACAAGCAACTGGTCGCCCGCCTTGATATGGCCGCGATCGACCAGCGCATGGATCGTCGTGCCATAGGTGAGCAGCATCGACGCGCCCTCCTCGAAGCTGCGCTCCGCGGGCAAGGGATAGAGCGCCGCCTCACGCACCACCGCCTTTTCGGACATGCCGCCCATGCCGGTGTTGCCCATCACGCGGTCGCCGGGCCTGAAGGCGGAGACGCCCTCGCCCACGGCCTCCACCACGCCGGAAATCTCGCCGCCCGGCGCGAAGGGGCGCGGGGGCTTGAACTGATATTTGTCCTCGATCACCAGCACATCGGGAAAGTTGACCGCACAGGCCTTCACCGCCACCAGCACCTCGCCCGCGCCGGGCGCGGGATCAGGCAGGTCGCCCATTTTCAGTGTTTCCGGTCCGCCGATCGCGGTCGACAGCAATGCGCGCATATCCGCTCCTTCCCTTCGTCCGCGCGCCTTCTGCCACGAAGGCACGCGGCGTTTCGAATTGACGGTATCCCCTTGCAGTGCCGAGGCGCGCGCGTCCAGACCTTAATCGGCGGCGACAGGTCCGCCGTGCGCGGTCGGGCGGCGGGTGAACCACACGACGATGATCATCGCGCCCGCCAGCCACGCGGAAAGCCGGAACAGATCGGTGGAGGCCAGCAGATAGG
>JAYRJH010000345.1:0-3349 GCA_041906415.1 Sphingomonas sp.
TGGCCGAATGCATCGGATCGCGCGCTACCGTGCCATGCGATCAGCCTGCCGACAGAGCCATGCTCCATCGCGATGCCCTTCGGCTGCCCGGTGGAGCCCGAGGTATAGAGGAGATACGCCAGGTTTCGCTCCGACAACGGCACCTGCGGATCGCTTCCGGGCTGCGCGGCGACCGCCTCGCGGTCGTGCAGCAGGTCGATCAGCGCGACTTGTGTCGGCACCTCGTGCGGTCTGTCACCGTCGTCGACGATGAGCGCCGCGAGCCCCGCGCCCGCGATGATGTCCGCGCGCCGCACCGAGTGTTCCGCCGTATCCACGGGGACATAGGCAGCGCCGGCCTTTGCGATCCCGAGAAGGGAGACGATCATCGCGGGCGAACGCGCGACGGAAATCCCCACCAGGCTCTCAGGTCCCACGCCGCATGACATCAGATGATGCGCCAACCGGTTCGCGCGCCCATCAAGTTCGCGATAGCTGACGATCGCGTCACCGAACTCGAGAGCGTGCGCGTGGCCGGACGCTGCGGCCTGAGCTGCGAAGCGTTGGTGGTAGAGCATCATGCGTCAGCCGTTCGGGAAGTAGTCTTCGCAGGCGCCATCGCGCCAGACATCGGCCGTGCAGCAATGCAGCCCGCCGCCGAACGGATAGGCGTCGCGCAGGTCGACGGGCACCACTTCAAATCCGAGCCGGTCGAGTTGCTCGGCCTGATAGACCTCTGTCTTCTCGACGCACACGGTTCCGGCGTCCAGCATCAGGACATTCATCGACAACCACACCGACGAGTAGCAGAGGGGGGGCGGCTCGTTGTGCGCGGGGCGCGCTGCGTCGAGAATCTCCCAGCCGTTGCGCTCGAACAGCGCCCGTTGCGTCTCGGGCAGCCGCCGGAGAGGATTGTTCAGAATCAGCCCGGGTCGGAGGGGGACGAAGGTGCAATCGATGTGGATCGGATAGGGGTCGCCGGGGAAGTTGACCGCGTGGACGCGATGGTCCGGAAAATGGCGTGCCAGCCAGTCGATACCCTTGCGATTCGTGGTGAAGCCATGCTGGACGACAAGGTCGCGGCCGAACCGCGCCACGTCGGCGGCGTCGAACAGGATCTCCTCCTCGGTGGTGACGAAGTTTTTCTCCGCCGTCCATTGCAGTCGCGTCGTTTCGTCGATCGAGTCCGCGAGGTAGTCCGGTCGGTAGGACTTGTCCGTCAGCCGCGGCTTCGGTGCCGCGACATGACGGAACGCCGGGTCGGCATCGAAATACGACTGCAGCAGCGGGCGGTACGCCAGATACTCGAACCACCGGCACCGGTAGCTCATCGTGGCTTCGATGATCTGCGCGCCGACGGTCAGGAGGACGTCGCGGGGCGCCATGCAGGTGAACTGGTTGGCCGCGATGAAGTCGGGCGTGGCAATGGACGCGCTGAAATCGATCGGCTCCGGTCGATCGATGCGGATCCCCCTCCCGCGTAGAAGATCGGCGAAGCCATCCAGAAGCGCGTTGGCGCGATCGATCGAGTACTGCGGTCGTCGCCCCCAACGGCCGCGCATATCGGAATCCTCCGGCACCTTCGCGTTCACTGCGGGTTCGGGAGCCGGGATCTGTCCGTGATCGGCGCGTCCGACGATCACGTGGCGCAGGGTGTCCCACTCGTTCCAGCTGTTCACGCGCATCGCCGGCGATGGTGATCGCGCATTGCATATCGCTTGGGCATCGCGGCCTTCAGAGAGCATCGGCGGCGGGTGCGTACCGTTCGGCTTCATGGCGCGAAGGTCTTTCTGGCGGCAAGCCTGTGTAGCGCTTCGGCGATCACCGCGCCGATTCTGGCGGCCGGTGCCGCATCCAGCATTCTCTCGTGAGCGGACGGGATTTCGTGGATCTCTATCGGTCCGTCAACATACGGCCGCCATGCATCTGCGGCCTGTTCGATTGTTGCGGGCGATGCTGCGAACAGCAGCATCGCACCGTCATATCGCTCCGGCATGAACGTCATCGCGAGTGCCCGGCCGCGCTTGGTTGCGTCGATCATCGCGCCGAAGTGCCGCTGCGCCAGTACCCCCTCGAACTGTCCCTGCAGCCGCAAATGCTCAAGCTCTTGCCGCAATTCGTCGATCGCAGGTGGTGCGTCCAAGTCATCGTCCAATCCGATGACCGCGCTCGCTGGATAGCTGTCGATCAGCGCGAGCAGGTCGACAGTGCATCCCGCGCGTCGCAGCTTGGCCGCTGCCGCATGCGCGACCAGGCCGCCAAGCGACCAGCCGACCAGGTGGCAGTGGCCGTCCGGCGCGACGCTCCGGATCAGCCGCACATAGTCGTCTGCCATGTCGTCCAGTGACTGCGGCTGGTATTCGGGATCGGCGATGCTGCGCGCTTGCAGGGCAAAGACCGGATGCGCGGCCGGAATGTGCTGCAACAGCCGCAGGTAGCACCAGCCCAGACCGCTTGCCGGATGGATGCAGAAGATCGGCGGCGCGCTGCCCTGCGGCCGTAAGGCCAGCAGCACATCCGTCGCGGGCAGCGCCGATCGGACATCGCCGAGACGGCCGGCCAACCCCGCAACTGTCGGGGCCTCGAACAGGCTGCGGATCGACAGCACGACATCAAGCGCGGTGCGCGCCCGGAGGATCAGGCGCGTCGCCAGCAGCGAATGGCCCCCGAGTTCAAAGAAGTTGTCGTCGATGCCGACCTGTTCGACCCCGAGCACCTCGGAGAACAGCGCGCAGAGAATTTCCTCTTGCCGGTTGCGCGGCGCGCGCCTCTGCGCTGACGCGGCCCGCAACGTCGGCGCGGGCAGCACGCGGCGGTCGAGCTTGCCGGTCGCGGTGAGCGGCAGCGCTTCGAGCATCACAAACGCCTGGGGCACCATGTAGTCGGGAAGGCTCTGTGCGAGATGCGCGCGCAAGAGCGCCGCATCGGCGCGCTCGCCGGGTCGCGCCACTACATAGGCAGCCAGGCGCTTGTGTCCCGGCTCGTCCTCGCGCGCGATCACCACCGCCTCGGCGACCGCGGGATGGTGCCGGAGCGCGGTCTCGATCTCGCCCGGCTCGATGCGCAGGCCACGGATGTTGACCTGCGCATCGGCGCGTCCGAGGAATTCGAGAGTGCCGTCCGCACGCCAGCGCGCGAGATCGCCGGTCCGATACATGCGGCTACCGGCGGCGCCAAAGGGATCGGCGATGAAGCGTTCTGCCGTCTGGCCGGCACGACCGACATAGCCCCGCGCGAGGCCGACTCCGGCGATGTAGAGCTCACCGCAAACGCCGACGGGCACCAGCCCCAGTGCCGCATCCAGGACATAGGTTCGGCAGTTCGCGAGCGGACGACCGATCGGGACCCGGGGACCGTCGCTATCGACCGC
>JAYRJH010000346.1:0-3317 GCA_041906415.1 Sphingomonas sp.
GCGGGGGGCAATGTCTCCGTCCTGCGCCGCGACCGGCTGTATCGCGAGGACGGCAAGCTCGACAGCCGCATCCTCGCGCAGGCCGATTTCCTTGGCGAGGCGGCGGGCACGCTGGAGGAGATCCAGATCGCGCTCCACAGCGAGGCCAAGGCGCGGCTCCAGGCCAATATCGTCCGGGTCGACGACTGGGCGGGGTTGGAGGCGATGTTCGCCGAATCCGCGGAACGGCCCGGCTGGGCGGACGTGGCATGGTCCCGCCCGACGGGCGATGCGCTGGACAAGGTGGTGGAGCGTCTGAAGGCGCTGAAGCTCACCATCCGCAACGCGCCGATGGAACAGGGCGCGATCGACGGCCCGTGCGTCTTCACTGGCGAGCCCGCGGTGGAGCGCGTGCTGATCGGAAGGGCCTATTGATGGCGGCGGTGTGGAAGCAGGCGTTCACGCTCGAACAGCTCACCGCGATGGGGGCGAATGTGCTGCCCGGCCGCGTCGGGATCGAGTTCACCGATCATGGCGACGACTGGATGCGCGCGCGGATGCCGGTTGATGCACGCACGCACCAGCCGTTCGGGCGGCTCCACGGCGGCGCCTCGGTGGTGCTGGCGGAGACGGTCGCCTCCGTTGCCGGATCGATGGCGGTGCCGGCGGACAAGGTGACGGTGGGGCTGGAGATCAACGCCAATCACATGCGCCCCGCCATGTCCGGCCATGTCCACGCCACCGCGACGGCCGAGATGCTCGGCCGCTCGACGCAGGTATGGACGATCCGCATCGAGGATGACGCCGGCAAGCTCATCTGCCTTTCCCGCATGACCGCGGCGGTGATCGACCGCCGGTAAACCGCACAGGACCAAGCCCAATGACCACGACGATCCGCGCAGCCGACCTGATCGAAAGCGTCGCCGACGCGCTGCAGTTCATCAGCTATTACCACCCGATGGATTACATCCGCGCGCTGGGCGTGGCCTATGAGGCGGAGCAGTCGCCGGCGGCGAAGGACGCGATCGCGCAGATCCTCACCAACAGCCGCATGTGCGCGGAGGGGCATCGCCCGATCTGCCAGGACACCGGCATCGTCAACGTCTTCGTCAAATGGGGCATGGACTGCCGGCTCGACGACACTTCGCGCAGCCTGCAGGAGGTGGTGGATGAAGGCGTGCGCCGCGCCTATCTCAACCCTGAGAACAAGCTGCGCGCCTCGGTGCTGGCCGATCCGGCCTTCACCCGCCGCAACACGCGAGACAACACGCCGTGCGTCCTGCACGTCGAGATGGTTGCGGGAGACAAGGTGTCGGTCGATGTCGCGGCCAAGGGCGGCGGCAGCGAGAACAAGTCCAAGTTCAAGATGATGAACCCGTCCGACTCGATCGTCGACTGGGTGCTGGAGATGCTGCCGCAGATGGGCGCGGGCTGGTGCCCGCCGGGGATGCTCGGCATCGGCATCGGCGGCACGGCGGAGCATTGCGTGCTGCTCGCCAAGAAGTCGCTGATGGAGCAGATCGACATGGCGACGCTCAAGGCGCGCGGCCCGAAGAACGATATCGAGGCGCTGCGGATCGAGATTTTCGACAAGGTCAACGCGCTCGGCATCGGCGCGCAGGGGCTGGGCGGGCTGGCCACGATCCTCGACGTGAAGATCATGGACGCGCCGTGCCATGCGGCGGGCAAGCCGGTGGCGATGATCCCGAACTGCGCCGCGACGCGCCACGCGCATTTCACGCTCGACGGCTCCGGCCCGGCGTATCTGGAGGCGCCGAAGCTGGAGGAATGGCCGGACGTGAACTGGACGCCGGACAAGGCCGCGATCCGCGTCGATCTCGACAGTCTGACGCCGGAGGTGGTGCAGAGCTGGAAGCAGGGCGATCGCCTGCTGCTCAACGGCAAGATGCTCACCGGTCGCGACGCCGCGCATAAGCGCATCAAGGACATGCTCGACAAGGGCGAGCCGCTGCCGGTCGAGTTCAAGGGCCGCGTGATCTATTATGTCGGCCCGGTCGATCCGGTCGGCGAGGAGGTGGTCGGCCCCGCCGGCCCGACCACCGCGACGCGGATGGACAAGTTCACCCGCATGATGCTGGAGCAGGGCCTGCTGGCGATGGTCGGCAAGGCCGAGCGCGGGCCGATGGCGGTCGAGGCGATCAAGGATCACAGGAGCGCTTATCTGATGGCGGTAGGCGGTGCCGCCTATCTCGTCGCGCGCGCGATCAAGGGCAGCAAGGTCATCGGGTTCGAGGATCTCGGCATGGAGGCGATCTACGAGTTCGAGGTGCAGGATTTCCCCGTCACCGTCGCCGTGGATAGCGAGGGCAACAATGTCCACCAGCTCGCGCCGCTCGTGTGGAAGGAGAAGATCGCGAAGGAGCATCTGCTCGTCGGCGCATGAGGTGCGGCATCGGTCGCTGCGGCATGGAGCCGGGGTGACCGATGTTTAATGGACCCGGCTACGCCCGCCGCTCGTTTTCCCTGCCTCAACTGGAGGCAGGCTTATGTTCAGATCGGGCATGTTCGCCGCGCTGGCGCTGATCGTCTCGGCGCCGGCCTGGGCGGCGCAGGCGAAGGACGCGAAGGAAGCCAGCGTTCCCTTCGTCAATCACCACAATATCGACGATTTCCGCGCGGACGGCGATCAGGCCGTCTATCTGCGCGTCAACGGTTTCGACTGGTATCATGCGACGCTGATGGGGCCGTGCATCTCCTTGCCCTTCGCGGAGCGGATCGGCGTGGAGACGCAAGGGACCGATACGCTCGATCGCTACGCCACATTGCTCGTCGGCGATCAGCGGTGCCAGTTGTCGTCGCTGGTGAAGAGCGGCCCGCCGCCCGCGAAGCATAAGAAGGGATGAGCGAGCGCGCATCCCGCTTGCTCCCGCCGCCATAAATAATGTTATGCTGTCCGCCGAACCCGAACGAAGGAGAGGCGGCTTGGACTACGAACAGATTCTGTACGCGGCGAAGGACGGGATCGCGACGATCACGCTCCACCGGCCGGACAAGCTCAACGCCTTCACCGCGCGGATGATGGCGGAGCTGATCCACGCCTTCGATCGCGTCGATGCCGATGATGACGTGCGCGCGGTGATCGTCACCGGCGCGGGCCGGGCCTTCTGCGCCGGCGCGGACCTGTCTGGCGGCGCGAAAACCTTCGATTATGAGAAGCCCACCGACGAATCGCCGGTCGGCCCCGATGGCGAGCTGCGCTATTCGAGCGAAAGCGCGCGCGACGGCGGCGGGCGGGTGACGCTCAGGATCTTCGAATGCCTGAAGCCGGTGATCGCCGCGATCAACGGCCCGGCGGTGGGCATCGGCGCGACCATGAC
>JAYRJH010000347.1:0-3316 GCA_041906415.1 Sphingomonas sp.
GCTGCACAATGCCGACGAGATCGCGCGGCTGGACGCGCATCCCGGCGACCGCGTGATCGTGCAGCGCGCGGGCGACGTGATCCCGCAGATCGTGGAGAACCTCTCGCGCAAGGAGGGCCGCGAACCATGGCCCTTCCCCACCCATTGCCCGGAATGCCATTCCGAGGCGGTGCGCGAGCCGGGCGAAGTGGACTGGCGCTGCTCCGGCGGCCTCGTCTGCCCCGCGCAGCAGGTGGAGCGGCTGCGCCATTTCGCCTCCCGCCACGCGCTCGACATCAAGGGGCTGGGCATCACCAATGTCGAGAGCTTCTTCGCCGACGGCCTGATCGCGCGGCCCGCCGACATCTTCCGCCTGACGGAGGAGCAGCTCCTCGCGCGCGACCGCTGGGCGGAGGTTTCCGCGCGCAACCTGATCGCGGCGATCGACGCGAGGCGCACCCCGCCGCTCGATCGCCTGCTGTTCGCGCTCGGCATCCGCCATATCGGCGAGGTGACGGCGCGCGACCTCGCGCGGCGCTGGCGGAGCTGGGACGCGTTCCGCGCGATGGTGCAGACGGGGATCGAGAAGCGCGATTCGATGCTCCAGGCGATCGGTGAGAGCGACGACAAACTGCTCCAGCGCACCGCGAAGGAACTCGCGGCCATCGTCGACACGAAACAGGTCGGGCCGGAAGTGGCGCTGGCGCTGATCGATTTCTTCGCCGAGGAGCAGAATGACGAGGCCGTGCGCGATCTTCTGACCCAGATCGCGCCCGAGCCGGTCATCCACGAAACCCGCGCTTCGGAAGTGTCGGGCCAGACCATCGTCTTCACCGGCACGCTGGAGACGATGAGTCGCGCGGAGGCGAAGGCGCAAGCCGAATCGCTGGGCGCGCGGGTGGCGGGATCGGTGTCGGCGAAGACCAACCTGCTGGTCGCCGGCCCCGGCGCAGGATCAAAGGCGAAGAAGGCCGCCGAACTCGGCATCCGCGTGGTGGACGAGGCGGGCTGGCAGGCGATCGTGGCGGCCGCGGGGGGCTGATTTCGCCGCCCGGGTGTCGCCTTTTTGCAACGCACCCCGATGGAGTCGCGCGGGGTGAGGAATCGACTCGCGGCTGTCATCCAACCTTAATAATGCGGGTGCACGGGCCCGGTGGACGGTCAGGGAAACCACCGGGAACCTGAGCTTAAGCTCAAAAGGGGAAAAATGATGCGGAATAACCTGTTTCTGGGCGTGGCGGCGGCTGCGCTCATCGCGCCTGTCGCGGCGATGGCGCAGGAGACGACCTCCACGATTCGCGGCTCGGTGACAGCCGCCGGCGCGCCTGTCGCGGGCGCTACCGTGACGATCGTCAACGTGCCCACCGGCACCACCAGCACCACCGTCACGGACGGCAACGGCGGCTTCATCGCCAACGGCCTGCGCCCCGGCGGTCCCTACTCCGTGTCGGTTTCGGCGACCGGCTATGCCAGGACGCAGATCACCGACATCAACACCACCGTCGCGCAGGTCTATGAGCTGCCGATCGAGCTTCAGACCGAAGGCGGCGCCAACGACGTGGTCGTCACCGCATCGCGTCTGCCCAATGCGCGCACCGTGTCGCAAGGCCCGGCGACGGTGCTGACCGCCGCCGACATCGCCAATGTCGCGACGCTGAACCGCGACATCCGCGATCTGGAGCGCCGCGATCCGTTCGCCCGCCTCGACGACAGCCCCACCGGCGGCCGCGCCGTCTCGTTCGCGGGCCAGAACGCGCGCTACAACCGCTTCTCGGTGGACGGCGTGCCGATCACCGACAATTTCGGCCTCAACACCGACGGCCTCCCCAGCCGCCGCTCGCCGATCCCGCTCGACGCGATCGGCCAGTTCCAGGCGAAGGTCGCCCCGTTCGACGTGCGCGAGGGCAACTTCCAGGGCGGCGCGATCAACATCGTGCTGAAATCGGGCACGAATTCCTTCCACGGCACCGGCTTCTACTCCTACAGCGGCGACGGGTTGGTGGGCAAGAACACCAAGGCCGGGCCGGGCATCCCGACGGGCCATGTCACCGTGCCGAGCTTCCGCACCGACAATTACGGCGCCGAGCTTTCCGGTCCGATCATCAAGGACAAATTGTTCTTCATGGTGGCCGGCGAGCGGCTGCGCGGCGGCCGGCCGATCGCCGACGGCCCGATCGACAACAATGTCGGCAACGCCATCCCCAACCTCACGCAGGCGCAGGTCGACAAGATCACGCAGATCGCGAAGGACGTCTACGGCTACAACACCGGCGGCGTGCTGCACGATCTGGGCGACAAGGACGATCGCGTCGTGGCGCGCATCGACGCCAATATCTCGGATCGCCAGCGCCTGTCGTTGACCTACACCTACGCCAACGACGCGATCAACCTGACGCAGAACACCTACTCCACCCCCAACGCGCCGGGCCTGGGCCTCGCGTCGGACGCCTACGTCCAGGGCAACCGCCTGCACACCGGCGTGGCGCAGTTGAACTCCGACTGGTCGGACGATTTCTCGACCGAGGCGCGCGTCTATTACAAGAACTACAAGCGCATCCAGGACCCGCTGATGGGCCGCGGCTTCGCGCAGTTCAAGGTCTGCACCAACCCCACCTCGGGCGGCAATCCGATCGGGTGCGAGGCCAGCGTGGCGGGTGAGAACGGCACCGACGCGGTCGTCGCATTCGGCCCGGACAGCTCGCGCCAGACCAACGAGCTGCGCACCTCCACCTGGGGCGGCCTGTTCCAGGCGCGCCTGACGAAGGACCGGCACGATGTCCGCCTGTTCACCGAGATCGCCTCGGTCAGCGTGTTCAACGCCTTCCTCCAGAACACCTCCGGCGCTTATTATTTCGACTCGATCGCGGACTTCCAGAACCGGAAAGCCGGCTCCTTCTCCTATGGCAACGCGATCCCGTCGCTGAACCCGAACGACGCGGCGGCGAACTTCAGCTACCAGAATTATACGTTCGGCCTGATGGACCAATGGCGCATCTCGGATACGCTGAACGTCAGCTTGGGCGTGCGTTACGACCTGTTCGCGCAGCATGACAATCCGGCGCTCAGCCAGGCCTATGTCAGCCGCTACGCGAACGGCGCCTATGTCAACGGGCAGTGGAAGGTGATCGGCCCGAACTCGATGAACATCAGCGGGTTCGGCCTGTTCCAGCCGCGCTTCGGCTTCGACTGGAAGCCGATGCCGCGCCTCAGCTTCCGTGGCGGCTCGGGCATCTTCGGCGGCGGCACGCCGGACGTCTATGTCTCGAACAGCTTCTCGAACACCGGCGTGCTCACCAACTCGATCTCGATCAGCCGCACGGCGACCGGCTTCTCCGGC
>JAYRJH010000348.1:0-3315 GCA_041906415.1 Sphingomonas sp.
AGTCGCCGTCCGGGTGGTCGGCCGGGACGACGGCGTTGGCCAGCAGCAGCGGGGAAAGGAGGAGAAGCGCGCGCATGGTGGGGAATTGTATCGGACTTTGTGGCGATTTTTGGGGCGCTGCGATCAGCGGAGATGATCGCGGAACGCCGCGAGCACCTGCTCGTAGAGCGCGCGCTTGAACGGCACGATCAGCCGCGGCAGCTCGTCAGGCTCGATCCATCGCCATGTGCGGAATTCGGGATGCTCCGTCGCGATATCGATGTCGCCGTCCGTGCCGGTGAAGCGGAACAGGAACCAGCGCTGGCGCTGGCCGCGATATCTGCCCTTCCATACCTTGCCGATCAGTTCGGGGGGCAGATCGTAGGTGAATTCCTCCGGCGCTTCGGCGATCAGCTCCAGATGCCGGGACGCGACGCCGGTCTCCTCGTAAAGCTCGCGGATCGCGGCGGCCCGCGCATCCTCGTCGGGGTCGATCCCGCCCTGCGGCATCTGCCACGCCTCCATCGTGGTGTCGATCCGCTGGCCGACGAAGGCCAGGCCGGCGCGATTTATCATCATCGCGCCCGCGCAGGGGCGATAGGGGAGGTCTTGCGTCATGCCGCGTCCATGCCACAGCCGGCGGCGTCCCGTCACCCCGGCCATGCGGCGGGATGACGGGTGGAAGCGATTATTTATCCGTCGCTTCCGCGATCGCGGCCTTCACCGCCGCGAGATAGCCGGCCACGTCCTTCGCGCTGGACGGGATCGCCTGGCGCAGGGTGACGAAGCCGTGGATGTTGCCCTTGGCCTCGCGGAACGTCACCGGCACGCCCGCTTCCGCCAGCGCGGCGGAATAGGCGCGGCCCTGATCGCGGATCGGATCGAGGCTGGCGGTGATGACCACGGCCGGCGGCAGGCCGGCGAGATCGCCGACCATCGGCGAGCCCTTCACATGCTGCGGATCGGACGCATAATGATCGGCGAACCAGATCATCCCGTCGCGGGTGAGCAGGAAGCCTTCCGCGAATTGCTCGAACGAGGGATAATCCTTCGTCATGTCGGCGGCCGGATAGATCGGGGCCTGAACGATCACAGGCACCGCCGCCGGATCGTCGCGCAGGATCATCGCCACCACGATCGTCAGGTTGCCGCCCGCGCTGTCGCCGGAAAGGACGAGGCCGGTCGCGGCGCGGCCAAGCTCCGCCGGGTTCGACGCCACCCAGCGCGCGGCGGCCTCGCAATCGTCCGGCGCCGCCGGCCAGCGCGCCTCCGGCGCGAGGCGGTAATCCACCGACACCACCGGCAGATCGAGCTGGCGCGCCATTTCGGCGGTGAAGCTGGCGTGCGTGTCGATATCGCCGATCACGAAGCCGCCGCCGTGGTAGAACACCACCACCGGCCCCGGATCGCGCGTGGCGCGCGCATCGAACAGCCGCGCCGGGATCGGGCCGGCGGGGCCGGGGATGGAGAGATCCTTGATCACCGCAAGCTCGCCCACCGGCGGATCGGCGATATCCTTCATCGCCAGATAGACGGCGCGGGCCTCCGGCGGCTGCTGCTCGTGCATCTTCGGGCCGGGGACGTTGTTGAGATAATCGAGGAAGGCGCGCACGTCCGGGCGGACATAAGGGGCTGCATCACTCATCGCGTCTTCTCTCCTAAGGCTTCGTGTGGGTTCATTTTTGAAACCCGATCTTAGAGCCTGTTCGGATTTTCGCGAAAGAGCGAATTTTTAAGGCCCCTCCGGCCCGATTCGCGCCGTTCCGCGCGATAGTGGCGCTTGTCATGCCGCCATATCATTCTAGGTTGGATCATGCAGGAACGAGGGCGTAAGGCCCCACGCATGATAACGTCCGACAGGAATATGCCGCATGGCGACCGCCGCTGAAGACCTGACCGCAGAAGCACCCGCCCCTTCCGCCGAATCCGTCGTCGTCCGCTTCGCGGGCGATTCGGGCGACGGCATGCAGCTTACGGGCGGCCAGTTCACGCTTTCCACCGCGCTGGCGGGCAACGACCTGGCGACCTTCCCCGATTTCCCGGCGGAGATCCGCGCGCCGCAGGGCACGCTGTTCGGCGTGTCGGCCTTCCAGATCAACTTCGGCTCGGGCGAGATCGACACGGCGGGCGACGAGCCGGACGTGCTGGTGGCGATGAACCCGGCGGCCCTGAAGACCAACCTCGGCTCGCTGAAGCGCGGCGGCCTCATCATCGCCGACGAGGGCGAGTTCAACGACCGCAACCTCGCCAAGGCGAAATATGACGCCAACCCGCTGGAGGACGGCAGCCTCGCGGGCTGGCAGCTCATGAAGCTCAACATCTCCCAGTTGACGCTCGACGCGGTGAAGCCGTTCGGGCTGGGCAACAAGGAAGCGCTGCGCTGCAAGAATATGTGGACGCTGGGGCTGGCGCTCTGGATGTTCGATCGCGACCGCGCGCCGCTGGTCGAATGGCTCAGGGCGAAGTTCGCCAAGGCCCCCGTGCTGGCGGACGCCAATATCGCCGCGCTCAACGCCGGCCATGCCTATGGCGAGACGGCCGAGCTGGCCGGACCGATGAAGCAGCACCATGTGCCCGCCGCCCCGGTGGAGCCGGGCCTGTATCGCACGATCACCGGCGCCGAGGCCGTGTCGCTGGGGCTGGTGGCGGGCGCGCAGCTCGCGAGCCTGCCGATGTTCTTCGGCGGCTATCCGATCACGCCCGCCTCGGCGATCCTGCACCATCTGGCGCGGCTGAAGGAGTTCGGCGTCACCACCTTCCAGGCGGAGGACGAGATCGCCGCGATCGCCAGCGCGATCGGCGCATCCTATGCCGGGCAACTGGGCGTCACCTCCTCCTCCGGCCCCGGCATCGCGCTGAAGGGCGAGGCGATCGGGCTTGCGATCATGACCGAGCTGCCGCTGGTCATCGTCAACTCGCAGCGCGGCGGCCCCTCCACGGGCCTGCCGACCAAGACCGAGCAGTCCGACCTCTATCAGGCGGTCTACGGCCGCAACGGCGACGCGCCGATGCCGGTGATCGCCGCCCGCTCCGCCTCCGACTGCTTCGAGGTGGCGATCGAAGCGTGCCGCATCGCGACGCAATATATGACGCCGGTGATGCTGCTGACCGACGGCTATATCGCCAACGCGGCCGAGCCGTGGAAGGTGCCGGACACCAGCGGGATCGAACCCTTCCCGGTGACGTTCCTCAAGGAAGCGCCCGCGGGCGGCTTCCTGCCCTATGCCCGTGACGAAAAGGGCGCGCGGCCGTGGGTGAAGCCGGGCACGCCGGGCCTGCTCCACCGCATCGGTGGGATCGAGAAGGCCGCCGGCACCGGCAACATCGAGTATTCGC
>JAYRJH010000349.1:0-3292 GCA_041906415.1 Sphingomonas sp.
GAAGGGCTCGGACTGGCTCGGCGACCAGGACGCGATCGAATATATGGTGCGCGAGGCGCCGGCCGCCGTCTACGAGCTGGAGCACGCCGGCGTGCCGTTCAGCCGCAACGACAACGGCACGATCTACCAGCGCCCGTTCGGCGGGCACATGCAGAACATGGGCGAAGGCCCCCCCGTGCAGCGCACCTGCGCGGCGGCCGACCGCACCGGGCACGCCATGCTCCACGCGCTCTACCAGCAGAGCCTGAAGTATGACGCGGACTTCTACGTCGAATATTTCGCGCTCGACCTCATCATGGAGAATGGCGCGTGCCGCGGCGTGATCGCAATGTGCATGGAGACGGGGGCGATCCACCGCTTCCGCAGCCATGCCGTGGTGCTGGCGACGGGCGGCGGCGGGCGCGTCTATCAGTCCGCCACTTCCGCGCACACCTGCACCGGCGACGGCAACGGCATGGCGCTGCGCGCCGGCCTAGCGCTGCAGGACATGGAGTTCGTGCAGTTCCACCCGACCGGCATCTACGGCGCGGGCGTGCTCATCACCGAGGGCGCGCGCGGCGAAGGCGGCTATCTCACCAACTCCGAGGGCGAGCGCTTCATGGAGCGCTATGCGCCATCCGCCAAGGATCTCGCCAGCCGCGACGTGGTGGCGCGTTCCATGGCGATGGAGATGCGCGAGGGGCGCGGCGTCGGCCCGCACGGCGAATATATCTACCTGCACCTCGACCATATCGATCCCAAGGTGCTGCACGAGCGCCTGCCGGGCATCACCGAGACGGGCAAGATCTTCGCGGGCGTGGACCTGACGCGCCAGCCGCTGCCGGTCACGCCGACCGTCCACTACAACATGGGCGGCATCCCGACGAATTATCACGGCGAGGTCGTCCAGCTGAAGGACGGCGATCCGGATGCGGTCGTCCCCGGCCTGTTCGCGGTGGGCGAGGCGGCGTGCGTGTCGGTGCATGGCGCGAACCGGCTCGGCTCCAACTCGCTGATCGACCTCGTGGTGTTCGGCCGCGCGACCGGCCTGCGGCTCAAGGACACGCTGAAGCCGAACACGCCGCACAACCCGCTGCCCAAGGGTTCGGAGGAGCAGGCGCTCACCCGCCTCGATCACTTCCGCAACGCCTCCGGCGGCACGCCGACCGCGCAGATCCGCAGCGAGATGCAGCGCACGATGCAGCGCCATTGCGCGGTGTTCCGCGATTCGGCCCTGCTGTCGGAAGGCGTGGAAAAGATCGACGCGATCAACAAGGGGTTCGCCGATGTCGGCATCGCCGACCGCTCGCTGATCTGGAACACCGATCTGATCGAGACGATGGAGCTGGACAATCTGATGGGCCAGGCCGTCGTGACGATCAAGGGCGCGGAGAACCGCAAGGAAAGCCGCGGCGCACACATGCACGAGGATTATCCGGAACGCGACGACGCGAACTGGATGAAGCACACGATCGCCACCTTCGACGGCTGGGGCGGCAAGGGCGGCGCGACGAAGCTCGATTACCGCCCGGTGCACGATTACACGCTCACCGACGACGTGGATTACATCAAGCCGAAGAAGCGCGTTTACTGAGGCGCGTGCTTGTCGAGGCGCTGTCCGTGCTCATGGAGGAAGGGCAGCCCTTCGACGGCTCAGGGCGAACGGATGAGAGGTAGATCGTCACCCCGGCCTCGTGCCGGGGTCCACGGAGCCGCGAGCGCTGCGTCCTGAGCCTCCAGCCCGGCGCAAGCCTCATGGTGGACCCCGGCACAAGGCCGGGGTGACGGTTGCGATTCCGGAAACCCGAAGGCCGCAGGCCTCCGGGGCGCATCTCACTTCGGCGCGAGCACCATCAGCATCTGGCGGCCTTCCATGCGCGGATAGGCTTCCACCTTGGCGACTTCCGCCACCTGCTCCGCCACGCGCTGGAGCACCGCCATGCCGAGCTGGCCGTGCGAAAGCTCGCGTCCGCGAAAGCGCATCGTAACCTTCACCTTGTCGCCTTCGCCGATGAATTCGACCACCTTCTTCATCTTGGTGTCGTAATCATGGTCGTCGATGTTCGGACGCATCTTGATCTCCTTGATCTCCTGCGTCTTCTGCGACTTGCGGGCGGCGTTGGCCTTCTTCTGCGCCTCGTATTTATATTTGCCGACGTCGAGGAACTTGGCCACGGGCGGATCGGCGTTCGGCGACACCTCGACCAGATCGAGGCCGACCTCGCGGGCCTGCTCCATCGCCTCGCGCGTGTACATCACGCCGAGATTCTCGCCCTCATGATCGATCACGCGGACCTTGGGGCTTTGAATCCACTCGTTGAAACGGGGACCATTCATCGGCGGCGCCTGCATCGGGCGGCGCATCATGGGCGGACGGATAGGTGCTTCTCCTGCTGGTTCACTGCGGGCGATATAGGGCTTTCCGGCCCGAATCGGAAGATGGGAAACCGCAACCGCCCGTCACGCGGCGTCGCGCCATATATGCGCGGTTCGGCTGCGGCATTTTCGCCACATCCTCCCCGTCGGCGCGCTCCCGGCGTGACGGGGGGACGACTATGCAAGGTCCGGCGGCACCGCTTCCCCGGCCAGCCGCTCGATCGCGGCGGCCAGCGTCAGCACCTCCTGCTTCGCGCCCTCGCCGAGCGGACGGAGCGCCACGGTGCCCTCATCCGCCTCGCGCTTGCCGACCACCAGCAGGTTGGGCACCTTGGCCAGGCTGTGCTCGCGCACCTTGTAGTTGATCTTCTCGTTGCGCAGGTCGGTCTCGACGCGCAGCCCCGCCTTGCGCAATTCGGCCGCGACCTGCTCGGCATAATCGTCCGCGTCGGACACGATCGTCGCCACCACCGCCTGCACCGGCGCGAGCCACAGCGGGAAGCGGCCGGCATGATGCTCGATCAGGATGCCGATGAAGCGCTCGAACGTGCCGAGGATCGCGCGGTGCAGCATCACCGGGCGGTGGCGCTGGCCGTCCTCGCCGACATAGGCCGCGTCGAGCCGTTCCGGCAGCACGCGATCCGACTGGATCGTGCCGACCTGCCATGTCCGCCCGATCGCGTCGGTGAGGTGGAATTCCAGCTTGGGCGCGTAGAAGGCGCCTTCGCCCGGAAGCTCCTCGAACCCGGCCTTGATCCTTTCGGGCAGGCCCGAGGCCATCACCGCGCGGCGCAGCTCGTCCTCGGCCAGATCCCACATCTCGTCCGAGCCGAAGCGCTTCTCCGGGCGCAGCGCGAGCTTCACGGCGTAATCCTCGAAGCCGAGATCGCGATAGACCGAATCGAGCAGGTCGATGAACGCCGCACCCTCGTCGATC
>JAYRJH010000350.1:0-3286 GCA_041906415.1 Sphingomonas sp.
CCGCCCGCGCGGCCGAGCGGGAGCTGGCACGCCTACTACCGGAAATGGCCCTTCGCGCTGGACGACAGGGCGAGCTGGCTGTGGGACGTGGTCGAGCCCTGGCGGGCGCATCGCAGCGTCGCCAGCCACATGTTCTCGAAATGGGACGCGCTGCGCGGCGCGGTCGGCACGGATGCAATCACCCTGTGCGGCGTGTCGACCGATTGCTGCGTGCTGGCGACCGCGCTGGCCGCGGTGGATGGCGGCGCGGAGGTGCGCGTGATCGCCGATGCCTGCGCCGCGAAGACGCCGGAGGCGCACGAGCGGGCGCTGGCGATCATGGCCGCCCGCGCACCGCAACTGGCGCTGGTCAGCGTCGCGGAAGAACGCGCCGCCGCCGAGGCCTGACCGTCCGCCGCGCGTTCAGGGGCCTTCGAGGATGACCAGGTCGCGCGCGGATGCCTTCTTCCCGAGCGCCGCGGCTGCCTGATAGGCGGGGTCCTCGTAGCAGGCGACGGCCTGCTCATAGGACTCGAAGCGGACGATGAAGGCGCGCGCGACGGACTCTCCTTCCTTCGTCGCGATGCGCGCCGGTCCGGCGATCACCTTCGCGCCGTAGCGCTCCGCGAGCGGCGCCCAGGCCGCGCCGTAGCCGCGCTGCGCCTCCTGGTCCGTCACCTGTGATGCCCTCACGATCCAGTAGCCAGCCATGATCGGTCCTCCCTCGTCATCTGATGCGTCGGCGTGACCGACGCCCGATCGTCGCAGAGAGCGGGGAGGATAGCCGCCCGACAGGGGGACGGAAACCGCCGGCCGCGCGCACCCGGCGGGCTCGCCGCCGCATCCCAGTAGAATGCCTAAGCCATCACCCCGGGAGAAACTTTCGTTGAGCCCGATCCTGCCGCATTGCTAGCGTCGCACGCCGATCGCGCGAATCAGCGAAGGAGCAGCGAGCCATGTTGACATGGGAAGGCCGACAGATCCCGGAGACCCTGCCGGAGATCGTCGATCCGGCGCACACGGTCGTCATCATGCACGACATCCAGAACGACAACACCGGACCCGATGGCGTGTTCGCGCGCGACGGCCGGCGCATCGACGTGACGGAGCTGCTGGGGCCGATTGCGGCCTTCCTTGACGCGGCGCGTTCCAAGGGCGTGCGGGTGATGTACACGCAGTACACCAACCTGCCCAACATCGGCACCTTCACCGACCCGCGCATCCGCGACAACTGGGCGATCGCCAGCGACCCGGCGCAGCGCTGGCGGCTGGAGAACAGCCACTACGGCACGCATGGCTGGCAGACACGCGACGAGCTCGCACCGAAGCCTGGCGAGATCGTCATTCCCAAGATGCGTACCGATGCCTTCATCGGCACCCCGCTCGAGTATCTGCTCCGAACCCACGGGATCCGCACGATCATCCACACTGGCCTGGCGACCGAGGTCGGGATCCTGCCGACCGCCTGGCATGCGGTGAACCTCGGCTTCTTCGTCGTCGTCCCGCGCGACTGCGTGGGCCCGATGGTCAAGGCGCATCACGCGGAGGCGATGTCGTTCCTGTCGCGGCTGACGATCGTGAAGGACTCGAAGGACATCGTGGAGGCCTGGGCGACACCGGCGTGACGCCAGGCTCCGCCTGGCACGCGCGCCGGCGCGAGGCGCCCGGGCATCGCCTCCCTACATGGCTCGCACGATCTCGCAGCGGCCAGAGCGGTGCGCCGTGGTTCCGCTGATCGGGTCGCGCGCGGCAGGATCGACTGCGAGGTTGACGTTGGAGCCTCGAGGGCTGAAGGGGTCGTCGCCGGATGCGCCGCGTTCCGGGGCCGGCTGCCACCCACCATGCTCGCCCACGACCGCCCCCGGGTCGATATCGGCGCTGAGCAGCGCCCGTGCCGCATGCCGCCCGATCGGTGGGGGATGGTCTGCGCCCACGGTCTGGAATGCAGGGCTGAATTGCTCTCGAGGCTGAGGCCGCTAGGCTGCGCGTGGCGAGCAACGGAACGCGTGACGACCATTCCGGGGGAGCGACCTGGCCATGGCCTCGAGGAAGACCGTGACGACCGAAAACCTCGTGTCGCTAGGCCCCGAGCGACTGGCCGCGATCCTGATCGAACTCGCCGCCGGGCAACCCGCCATCAAGCGCCGCCTCCGGCTGGAGTTGGCGGGGGAGGAGGGAGGCGACGTCATCGCGGCCGAGATCACCAGGCGAATGAATACGCTGCGCTCGGCCCGATCCTTCATTGACTGGCAGCGCCGCCCCGAATTCGCCCGGGACCTCGACCTGACCCGGATGATGATCGTGGATCGGGTCGGCAGCATGCGCCCTGATCTGGCGGTCGATCTGATGTGGCGCTTCATGGCGCTGGCCGAGCCGATCCTGAACCGGGTCGACGACAGCAATGGCTCAGTCGGCGCGGTCTTTCGGACGGCATGTCAGAATCTCGGAAAGCTGGTTGCCACGGCAAAGCCGGACCCGCAGGCGCTTGCGGAACGTGTCGTCACGGCAGTGACCACGAACGACTACGGAGAGTTCGACGAAATCGTGCCGGCGGTCTTCACGGCACTGGGCAAATCGGGCGTGGCCGCGCTGCGGGCGCGCCTGCTGGCGGCTCTGCCGAAACGGAGCCCGAAGGACCGCTTCGACACGAAAGGCTGGGCGATACGGCGTGCCCTGCAGGACATCGCGGACGGCGAGGGCGACGTGGATGCCTACATCGCCACGGTGCCCACCGAAGATCGCACGCGCCCCGCCATCGCCGCCGCCATCGGAAAGCGCCTTGTTGGCGCGGGCCGTGCTCCCGAGGCGCTCGCCATGCTGGAAGCGGCAAGGCCAGTGCCCCGCGCCCGGCGAGAACCGGCCGACGATGATCTCGACCTGTTGCGCTCGGAACACCCCGACGCCGCATGGGAGACGGCCTACATCGACGCCCTGGCTGCCACAGGGCAGGCAGAGCACGCCCAGCGCCTGCGATGGAAGGCGTTCGAGGATTGGCTGGCGATCGATCGCCTGCGGGTCTATCTGAAGGCACTGCCGGATTTCGAGGACGTGCTCGCCACGGAGCGGGCGATGGACCATGCTCTGCGGTTCAGAAAATTCTCCACTGCATTGGCCTTCTTCCAGGAGTGGCCGGAGGTCCGATACGCGACGAGGCTGGTTCTGGAACGTCATGCCGAGGTGGACGGCAATCTGTACTATCTTCTCGATCCAGCGGCGCGGTGGCTGGAGGGCGCATCTCCTCTCGCTGCGACAGTGCTCCGGCGCGCCATGATCGAGGACACGCTCGATCGGGCGAAGTCGAAGCGCT
>JAYRJH010000351.1:0-3273 GCA_041906415.1 Sphingomonas sp.
CGAACTCGTCCGCGGCCTCCGCGCAGCGGCCGACGCGCAGCAGCGAGGCAGCGAGGCCGTGGATCACGAGCTGCCGGTCGGGCTGCTCCGCGCGGGCGCGGCGGAATTCCCGCTCCATCGTCAGCCAATTGCCCATCATCGGCCGGGCATAGGCCAGCGCGCATCGCCCATATGCGTTGCGCGGATCGAGCGAGAGCGCCTGCCGCGCCGCCGCGCGCGACCGATCGCGCATCGCCTCGGCTTCGATCCTGGCCCATACGTGCGCGCCCGCGGCATAGGCGCAGCCCAGCAGGCCCCAGGCATCGGCATGGTTCGGCGCCAGCTCGGTCGCGCGGCGATAGAGGCCGATCGCCTGGCTCAGTCCCTCGTTCGACCCCTGAGACCAGGATTGCCACGCCTGGGTCATGATCGCCTCGACCTCGGCGGGCGGGTTGTGATGCCCGAGCCGGGCATACAGCCAGCCGCCACCGCCCATTGCTGCGACAGCGCCGGCCATCGCGCCGAGCAATATCGTCCGCCGATCCGGGCCGGAGCGGCGCCGGGCCTCGAAGCCTCGCGGCATCGCGAAACCTTCGTCCTCCGCAACCTCTCCTCTTCGCTCCAGGCGATAGCCGATCTTGGTGATCGTCTCGATGTTGAACGAATCTTTGCCGATGCCGCCCGCCGCCTTGCGCAAGCGCGAAATGACGCGGTTGATCGCATCCTCGCCGACCACCCGGCCGCTCCAGCAGCGCCGCAGCAGATCATCGCGCGTGACGACATGACCCCGGGCCTGCGCCAGCGCGATCAGCACCTGCATCACGCGATATTCGATGACTTCGCGCTGACCGTTCTCATGCCACAATTCGCGCGTGAGAGGCACGACCGTCAGATGCCCGAGAATGAACTCAGGCTCCCTTGCCAGATCGACCTCCTGCGTTTCGATCAAGGTTTGGTCCCCAGCTTCCTCCATTACATCAAAAGCAGCGGCGGAGCCATGCAATACAGCGGCACGCCGACGAGGGAGCTTCATTTCAGCCATGGCGGCAGATATGACCATCGACAGCTTTCCATCGGTTCATGGACAATATTGTTAAAACAGGAAAATTCGACAACCTCCCTGCTTTGCGATCGAACGACTGCGCCTCGTCTTACCGCGCGTGCGTGATTTGCTCTCCGCAAGCCCCGTGATCCGCCGCCGATCCCGGACACGCGGCCAACGCGGAGCGCTCCGCCAATGCGCGGGCGATCTCCGGCTTGGCGATCCGCGCGATCACCTCGCGCACGCACGCCATCTGCTCGATACGGGTCGGCATGGGACAGAGCTTTTTCGCAACCGCCTCCACCCGATCGAGCAGGATCGCGCGGCCGGACATGGTGGTCACATCCAGATCGTCATAATATAAATGATAGCTGTCGTTCCCGAGCCGCCATGCGCCGGTTCTTGATGCCTGAGCGGCAACCGACACGGAAAGAGCGAGGGCCGGAGCGAGGATCGCGATACGCTTATTCATGGTGAATCTCCCACGCGGCGCGCGCCGTTGGGTTCGCCGCGCCATCGCATCAGGCTGCGCCGCCGCGCGCCACGGCGACAGGATTAGCGTCTGCGGATTCGCCGATGAATTGCCGACAATGTGCCGATGAAGCGATATCGGCCAGAAATCAGCCGATCATCATCTGCTCATCCTCGCTGATCCCGCTTCACCGATGAAGAAACGGGCCATCGACACGATGCACGTGTCGCATCGGAGAGGAGAAACGGACATGATCAGTTGCAAACTCGCCGCTCTTGCCATCGTCAGCGCGACGCTCACGATTCCAGCCGCCACCGCCGAGCAACCCGACGCCAGTTCGCGGCGGGTGGAATACGTTGATCTCAACCTCGCGTCCCCGGCGGGCATCGCAACCCTTCGTCACCGGATCGCCGCCGCCATCGAGACGGTATGCGGCGGCCACGAAGGGATCGTTACCCTGTCGGAGAAAGCCAGCATCCAGCGGTGCCGGGCAAAGGCGCGGATCGAAGCGGACCAGCGCGTCGCGGCCTTGCTGTTCGCATCCGCCGAAGTGGCGTCGGCACGTTGAAGCGAATGGGCGCGGACACTCGCGCCCTTTCATCATCCAGCATCCGACGGCCCGGAACGTGCTGCCCCGTCACCCTGACTGGGCCATCGCCAGTACGGCGCTCTTTCCCGCGCCGGACTGGTCGCCCGATAGCGGGGTCTTCGGCCGCTCCATCGCGGTTGCGCCAGCGAAACTCGCCTGACACGCGCGACTGAACTCGCAGATGATGTTGAGCATCGGGAACTTGTGCTCGTTGTGCGTCTGATCCTCAATGAAGACACAGGAACAGACATACCCGCGATGCCGGTCCCATAGGGCTTCCTTCCATTCCTGCGAAAGGATCACACCATCAAACCGTGGGATCAAACACCCTGGCAGCCAAGTTGATCCCCCCGAGAATACCCCCAAATGGGGGCGATACCCCGAATCGTTATGAGATGCCTTGAGACAACAGGAAAGGGGTAAACGCTGGTATTCCAGCGATTTTTAAGGTGCTTAGCGATGTCGTGAGACCGCGCGGTGGCTCCCCGAGTTGGATTCGAACCAACGGCCGCTCGATTAACAGTCGAGAGCTCTACCGCTGAGCTATCGGGGAATTCCGTGTTGGAGGCGCGTCTATAGCCGGTGGATTTTCAGATGCAAGCCTGTTCTTGCAGCTTTTTCAGGCGATGAATTGCTCCATCGTGATCCGGTCATCCAGCGCATGTTCGGGGTCGAACAGCAGGGTCAGTTCGCGGGCGCGGTCCATGGCGATATCCACTTGCGCCACCTCGCGGATCTCGCGCTGGTCGGCCACGGCGGAGACGGGGCGCTTGGCCGGATCAAGGATGCGGAGCGACACGCGCGCGCGGTCCGGCAGGATCGCGCCGCGCCAGCGGCGGGGGCGGAACGCGCTGATCGGGGTAAGCGCCAGCATTTGCGATCCCAGCGGCAGGATCGGGCCATGCGCCGACAGATTATAGGCGGTGGAGCCTGCGGGCGTGGCGACGAGGATGCCGTCGCAGGCCAATTCCTCCAGCACGATCCGGTCGTTGACCGTCACCTCCAGCTTCGCGGTCTGGCGGGTCTCGCGCAGCAGGGACACTTCGTTGATCGCGGGCAGGGTGTGGATGCGGCCGTCGACGCCCGTCGCGGTCATCATCAGCGGCGTGACGTTGAAGGCGCGCGCGCGCTCCAGCCGGTCGTCCAGCCCGTGACGCTTCCATTCGTTCATCAGGAAGCCGACGGTGCCCA
>JAYRJH010000003.1:0-23431 GCA_041906415.1 Sphingomonas sp.
ATCGTGGTGTTGCCGATATGGAACGGCGGCAGGATCGAGAACAGGTGGCAGCCGATATCGGCCGAGACATGCAGCTCACCCAGCTCGCGCTGCACCAGCTTCATCGCCGAGAAGATCGGCCGCTCCGGGCAGCCGGTGCAGAAGCCTGCCGGGCGCTGCGGCACGTTGCGCGCCAGTTCCGGCTCGGGCGGGGCGGGGGGGAGCGGCGCCGCCGGAGCGCGATGGGGAGCCCAGGCTTGCAGGAAGGCGATCACACCGTCCCGGATCACCTGCCCCGAATATTCGCCCGCGCGCGGCATGATCTCCTTGCCGACGATCCGCGTCTGGAGATCGGCCTTGCGGATCAGCGTGTTCAGTTCGTGCTCGATGAACTCGGGCTGCCCTTCCTCCAGCACCAGCACCGCCTTCTTGCCGGCGCAGAAGGCGCGCACCTCATCCGGGATCAGCGGATAGACGACGTTGAGGCAGTAGATCGGCAGCTTCGAGGCGGCATAGGCGTCGGACAGGCCCGCCAGCTCCAGCGCGCGGTTGAGCGTGTTGAACAGCCCGCCCTGCACGATGATGCCGATCTCGTCGCGCTCGGGGCCGAACCATTCGTTGAGGCGGCGTTCGGCGATGAACTTCAGCGCGGCGGGCCAGCGCCGCTCAATCTTCTCGATCTCGTGGAGGAAGTTCGCGGGCGGCAGCACGATGCGATCGAGGTCGCGGCGCGGATTGGCGGCGGCCTGCCCCACCGTCAGCGGCGGGCGCCTGTTGTCCTTCGCGACGAAGCTGCCGGTCATGTGGCAGCTCCGCACGCGCATCTCGATCATCACCGGCGTGTTCGACGCTTCGGACAGCTCGAAGCCCGTCTCCACCATCTCGACGATCGTCGGCAAATTGGGGCGCGGATCGAGCAGCCACATCTGCGACTTCATCGCGAAAGCATGCGTGCGCTCCTGCATGATCGAGGAGCCTTCGCCATAATCCTCGCCGATGATGACGAGCGCGCCGCCGGTCACGCCGCCAGAGGCGAGGTTCGACAATGCGTCGGAGGCGACATTGGTGCCGACCACCGATTTCCACGCCACCGCCCCGCGCAGCGGATAGTTGACCGAGGCGGCGAGCATCGCGCCCGCCGCCGCCTCGCTGGCATTGGACTCAAAATGGACGTCAAGCTCGCGCAGCAAAGGATCGGCGTCCGAGAACACGTCCATCAGGTGGCTGATCGGCGAGCCCTGATAGCCGCCGACATAGGCCACGCCTGCCTGCAGCAGCGCCTTGGTGACGGCGAGGATACCCTCGCCCTCGAACGTCTCGCCCGCGCCGAGGCGGAGCTTCTCGACCTCTTTCTTGAACGAGCGTTCGGCCATTTCCCTTTACTCCGCGACGAGCGCGAGGACGCGCAACGGGCTGCCCGATCCGCCCTCGATCTTGAGCGGGGCGGAGACGATCACCGCGCCGGTCGGCGGAAGCTGGTCGAGGTTCTGGAGGCATTGCAGGCCATAGCGGCCCGCGCCGTGGAACAGGGTGTGCGCGGGATAGGGCGGGTCCATCAGGTGCGCCTGCCCCGCGTCGGTGCCGATCGTCTCCACGCCGAAGCCGTGCGCGTCGCGCTCCTCGATCAGGAAGCGGCACGCCTCCGGGTCCGGGCCGGGCGTGTGCGCGCCGTCTTCGCGGCGGTTGGTGTAGGCGTCCGCGTCGCGCTTCGACCAGTCGGTGCGGAACAGCACCCAGCTACGCGGCGGGATGCGGCCGTGCTTCGCTTCCCACGCCTCGATCACCTCGCGGGTCAGGACGAAATCGGCGTCCGCCGCGCATTCGGCCGAACAGTCGATCACCACGGCGGGCGCGATGAAATTCTCCGGCGCGATCGCATCGACGGTGTTGGCCGGCAGGTCCTTGCCCGTCACCCAATGGATCGGCGCGTCAAAATGCGTGCCGGTATGCTCGCCGACGGTGAAATTGTTCCAATACCAGGCGACGCCGCGCTCGTCATAGCGCGAGATCTCCTCGCGGCTGAACGCGGCGGTCTGGCCGAACGGCTCGGGCAGGACGAGCAGCGGCGTGTCTTCCGACAGCATCTGCGTCAGGTCGACGGTGCGGATCGAGCCGTTGGCGACGGCCTGCGCGAACTGGGTGAGCGTGGCGAGCGACATGGTTTCCTCTCCTGCCGGCTGTTTCGAGTCGGATGGTGCCTCAAAAAACGTGCATGTGCAACTAAATTGACGGCGTTGCGGCAGGTGGGTCACGGCGATATGCGCATCGCATGAAAAAGCAGCCTGCCGACAGCCGGGGTCTGGGCGATCCGGGCACCGCCGCATTCCGGGTCGGCAAATATCCCTTCTTCCTGCTGAACCGGCTGGTGAGCCGCTATAATGGCGTGATCGAGCCGCGATTGCGCGCGATCGGGCTGGATATCCCCTATTGGCGCGTGCTGATGATCCTCGGCGAGGCTTCCCCGCGTGGTGTGCGCGATCTCGCCGATGCGGCGGTGATCCCGCTCTCCACCATGACCCGCATCGTCCAGCGCATGGCGACCGCCGGGCTGGTCGAGGCCGGCCCCAGCGTGGAGGATGCACGGGTGACGATGGTGAAGCTCACCGCGACGGGGGAGGAGAAGCTGGCCGAGGCGCGTTCAGCGACTTCGCCGGTCTATGCCCGGACGATCAACGGCCTCTCCGCGCGCGATTTCGACCGGCTGGTCGACCTGCTGGAGCGGCTCCACGCCAATCTGGAAGGGTGACGAAAGACGCGTCAGCGCACGGCCGCGATCGCTTCGATCTCCACGAGGAAATCGGGGAGGGCGAGCGCCGCCACGCCGAGGAAGGTGTTGGGCGCGGGCGTGGCCCCTTCGTAGAAGGCGCCGATTTCCGGCAGGACCACACCCAGCTTGTCCGGCGTATGATCGACGACATAGGTGCGCAGCCGCACGATATCCGCAGGCGTCGCGCCCGCCGTGGCGAGCACCGCGCGCAGGTTGGCGAGCGCCTGCCGCGTCTGCGCGGCGAGGTCGCCCACGCCGACGACGTTGCACTCGGCGTCCCACGCCACCTGCCCGGCGAGGTGCAATGTCTTGCCGCCGTCCTGCAAGGTGGCGTGCGAGAAGCCGTAGTCCAGGCTGTTGTAGAGGCTCTCGGGATTGATGCGGCTGATGGTCATGGCGGGGGAATCCTTTCAGTCGACGATTTCGAGCGGGTTGCCGAACGGGTCCCGCGCATAGAGGTTCTTCCTGCCCGCAAGCGGCCCCTCGGCGATCGCGATGATCTCCATCACCGTGCATCCCCTGGCGCGCAGCCAGGCGGCGGCGGCATCGACATCCGCGACCCGAAGCGCGAGATGATGGCCGCCGATATCGCACACGCGCGGATGCGTGGCGGCGCGGCCCTCCGGCTTGTCATACTGGACGAGTTGGAGGTTGAGGTTGTCGGTGAGCTTCAGCATCGCGAGCGTGAGGCACGCGCCCGGCACGCCGACATGCGCCTCCATCCAGTCGCGCCCGTCGGGCAGCGCGGGGATTTGCGTGCCGTCGAGCGGCCCCATGCGGAACAATGGCTCGGCTCCGAAGGCATCGACATAGAAAGCGACGGCCGCGTCCAGATCGGCGACGGTGAAGGAGACATGGTCCGCCGCGAGGAAGCGGGGGCGGGACAGGTCGGTGACGGCAGATGTCAAGCTGGCCTCCGTTGAAAGGGCGCGGGCGGGAGTGTGTTACGGCGGACCGGCACGCTCAATCCCCGTGGTCGCCGGATATCGTTGCATCGGACGCAACACCCGCGAGGTCGCCGATCCGCGCCGGGCGAACCGGGAAACGCGCCGCGAAGCCGGGCACGTCGGCCGGGTCGGCGCCGTCGCGCGCGGCGATCAGCATGGCCCCCGCCGCAAACACGGGTGAGAGCAGTGTGCCGTTGAACGGGTACAGGCGAAGCAATGCATGCTCGCAGGAACGGCCCTGGCAAAGCCCCATGCCGATCCGGGTGCCGAGCTTGACCGCGTTGGCGGGCAAGCCTTCCGCGATGGCGGCGGCGACGGTGCCCATGCTGACATTCTCGCAGCGGCAGAGCAGGACCTCGGGCGGCAACGGCTGCGCGAAAGCGGGCGAAGGATCGCCGATCGCGGCGAGCATGGCCGCGAAGCCGCGCTGCCGTATCCGTCGCCGGCGGAGCGACACGGCCTCGCGGTGCACGGAGGCGGCGGGGGCAAGGCCGGCATCGACGAGGATCGAGAGCGCGGCGAGCCTCCCCTCGGTCAGCGCGCAGGCGGCCCCGCCAACGCCCGCCGCTTCGCCCGCGACGAGGAGGCCGGGAACATCGGTGCGCATGCCGTCGTCGTGGCGCGCCGCCCATCCGCCGGCCGGGGCGGCGTGGACGACGCTCGCCCCCGCGAGGCGCGTGAGGTCCGATTGCGGGACGAAGCCATAGCAGAGGCCGACCGACGCGCAGGCGATCCGCTCCTCCCGGCCGTCCGGCGCGCGCAGCAGCACGCCGCGCGCGCGATCCTCGCCCTCGATCGCGGCGAGCGCCTGCCCGAACCGGATCGCGACGCCGCGACGGCGAAGCCGCATCAGCCCCGTGAGCGCGCCGAGAAGCAGCGGCGCGCTGGCGAGCGTCGCCGCCGGGGCGTGGATCGCGGGGCCGATCATCGCCGCGAGCGGCTGCTCGAACGCCACGCAGGCGACCGTGCCGCCCGCAGCGATCACCTGCTCCGCCACCAGCAGCATCAACGGATGGGTTCCGGCCAGCACCAGCGGCGCGTCGGGCACGAGTTGCTGGCTCTTGAGGAGGGTCTGGATGCCGCCCGCGCTCATCACCCCCGGCAGCGTCCAGCCTGGCCGCGCCATCGGGAGATCGTAGCAGCCGGTCGCCAGCACGACTCGTCCGGCCTCGATGGTTTCATATCCTTGCGGGCCGGCGGTCTGGAGCCGGAAGCCTCCCGCCACGGGTGTCAGGCCGATGACGGAGCGGCCGCCGAGCCAGATTGCACCGCTCGCCGGAAACATCGCGAGCGCCGCCCTGGGCGCGCGATAGGCGCTGCCGTCGAGCCAGTCGCGGACGCGAAAGCTTGCTGGCGGCTGGCGGAGGATCTGGCCGCCGGGCTGCTGCTGCTCGTCGATGACGGCGACGGACAGGCCGTGCCCGCCCAGCCGGTTCGCCGCCGCCATCCCGGCGGGGCCGCCGCCCACGATCGCGACATCGAAGCGGCCGCGCTCAGTCATGGCGGATCTTCCCGGTCGAGACGCGCGATCCGGGCGCGGCGAGGGTCAGGCAGGCGCGGACGCGGCGTGCGCCGCCCTCGTCGCGCAGGGTGACGAAACATTCGCTGCACGTCCCCATATTGCAGAACGCGCCGCGCTCCCGGCCGTCTGAATCGATGCGCAAGGCAAGCCGGTTCGCCGCCAGCATCGCGGCGAGGATCGTCTCGCCCTCGAAGCAGTCGAGCGGCGTTCCGTCCAGTTCGATCGTGATACGGGGGCCGCGCTCGACTCCCCGGGCGACGCGGGTGCTCATCCCATGAATCCGTTCAGATGCTCGAACCGCGCGGGGGAGAGGATCGCGGCCGCATCGCTTCCGGGCGCAGCGCGGCCCAATATCGCGCCCGCGATGATGCGTCCGAAGGTCGGTCCGAGCGTGAAGGCCGATCCCCCGGCTGCGACGTAGAAGCCCGGCAGGCGCGGAACCTCGCCGAGCAGGGGCAATTGATCGGACGTGATCGCTGTGACCCCGGTCCAGTTGCGGATGAGGTTGAGGTCAGCGACCTCCGGCACGACGCGGACAGCCACTTGCAGATTGGCGGTCAGGGAAGCCTCGATCCGCTCCGGCCGCAGACCAGGATCGAATCGCCCTTGCGCGTCGCGCCGTAGCCGCGCGGGCCAGCCGCCGCCGATCAGCACGTTGCCGCTGTGCGTCTGCTTCATCGACAGGCGCTGGCCGACATGCTGCACCAGATGCGGCAGGAACGGCGCGCTCCGTTCGGTCGCGTTCATCATCAGCGCCACCGGAAAGAGCGGCAGGTGCAGGTTGGCGAGCATCCCTACCGCCGGCGTCCACGCCCCTGTCGCCGCGAGCACAATGTCGGCCCGCACGATATCGTGCCGCCCGTCGCGGCTCGCGAGGGTCGCGCGGAAGCCGCCATGTGGAAGGCGTTCGAGCGCGGTCAGGCTGGTCTCGGGGCGGAAGTCGGTTCCGGCGGCGGTTGCGGCGCGGACGAAGGCGGGCGTGATGCTGCGCGGATCGGCATGGCCCTCGTCCGCCAGAAAGCCCGCCGCGACGATCGCGGGAGAGAGATAGGGCGCGCGCGCGCGGGCCTCCGCGCCATCGAGCAGGACGGTGCCCAGCCCGGCCGCCTGCTCCCGCGCGACCTTTCGTTCCAGCAGCGCGACCTCCGCCGCCGTCTCGGCGACCATGAAGCCGCCGTCCTGCCGGACATGGAGGTCCGCGCCGAGCGCTGCCTCCAGCCCGCGCCATTCCTCCACGGCGAGGCGGCTGACCGAGGCGATCGCGGCGGCCTCGTCGGCCAGCCGCTCGCCATGTTCGAGGAAGCGCCGCTCGATCTGGAAATGGAGCGATCCGGCGTTCTGCCCCGACGCGCCGGCATTGGGATGGTGCCGGTCGATCAGCAGCGTGCGGGCTCCGCCGCGCGCCAGATGCCACGCGGCGGCGCTACCCACCAGCCCGGAACCGACGATGAGGACATCGGTTGCGGGCATCAGGTCACAAGCGGCCGAGGGAGGTCAATGTGGCGCGGATCGACTCGATATGCTCCGGCGACACGTCGAGCAGCGGCGCGCGGACGAAACCGGCCGGAACGCCCTGCGCGTTGAGGCCCGCCTTCATCACCGCCGGGCCGGAACCGAAGCGGCCGATCAGGTCTGGCGTGTACCATTGTTCGAGGATGGCGCGATCCTTTCGGCCGTTTTCACGCGCGCCCTCGATATCACCGGCCCACAGGCGATTGTAGAAGTCCGCATGCACGCGGCCCAGCACCGCGCCCGCGCCCATCGTCCCGTCGCCGCCGCGCGCTTCGAGCAGCGCGAGGCCGTGCTCGTCCATCGAATGGCCGAAAATACGCACCTTGTCGCGCAGCGCGAAGAACGTCGCCACGAAGCGATCGAGGCGGGGCGTCGATTGCTTGATCGCCACGACATTGGGAATGTCCGCCAGCCGTGTCAGCAGGTCGAGCGGCATGTCGATGCCGGTGCCCGGCGGCCAGTTGTAGATGCACACCGGCAGCGGCGAGCCGGCGGCGATCGTCTGGTAGAAGGCGAGAATCTCGTCGTCATCGGGCCGCACATAGGGCGGTGGCGTAACGAGGATGCCGTCGAACCCTGCCTCATTTGCAACCTCCGCATAGCGCAGCACTTCGGCCGCGGTGAAGGCGCTGCACCCCGCGATCAGCGGCATCTTCCGGCCGAGCTGACCGCCCGCCGCCCGCAGGACCGCGATGCGCTCATCGGGCGAGAGGCTGGTCCATTCCCCGGTGGTGCCGAGGATGATGAGGCCGTGCATACCCTCGGCTTCCAGCCACTCCAGCAGCCCGCCGAACCCCTTGAGATCCAGCGCGCCGTCCTTCGCGAAATTGGTCGTGATAGCCGGCAGATACCCCTTCCAGCCGACGATGGACCTCTTATCCAACTTCCTGTTCCTTTCCTGATCCCGCGTGGATGTCCACAAGCCCGGGGCTGGCACGGCGTCCGGCCCTGATCCGTCGATCCGTTCCACGTTCAGGGACGTCCTGCGGTAGCGTCGATCGTGGTGGCGACGGGAAGGTCGGCCGACGACGCGCCGATCTCCACCCGGTAGCGGCCGGGAACGGCGCGCCACGCGTGAGCGCCGTCGTCCCAGATGGTGAAAGCGGAAGGAGGGAGGGTGAAGCGGACCGTTCGCGTCTCGCCGGGCGCAAGGTCGAGCCGGTCGAACGCCTTGAGCTGGCGCGGCGGCTCGCCCGCTCGCATGGGAAAGCTCAGGTACAATTGCGGCACGCTGACACCGCGCCGCGATCCGGTGTTGCGCACGCGCGCCTGCACCGCCCAGCCGCCGTCCGGAAGCGGCGCGGCCGTCGCGTCCGAGAAGGAGAAAGCGGTGTAGGACAGGCCGAAGCCGAAGGGATAGAGCGGGCGGATGCCGTGGCCGGCATACCAGCGATAGCCGACCTCCAGCCCCTCGTCATAGCGCACGACGGTCCCCTCGCCACGATAGAGCGCGGGCGAGGCGGCGGGCATCTGCGTCTCGCTGGCCGGGAAAGTGACCGGCAGCCTGCCCGAAGGATCGCCGTCGCCGAACAGGATCGAGGCCAATGCGGGCGCGGCCTGTTCGCCGGCATACCATCCGGCGAGGATGGCGCCGACCCGATCCTTCCACGGCATCAGCACCGGGCCGGCGGTATGCAGCACGACGATGGTGTGGGGATTTGCCGCCGCGACCGCTTCGATCAGCGCATCCTGGTCGCCGGGCAGCGACAGGCTGGTGCGGTCCGCGCCCTCGGAGACCATGTCGGAGACGAAGACGATCGCCACCTCGCTGGCGCGGGCGGCGGCGACGGCACGGTCGACCAGCGCCGGATCGGGCACCTGCCAGCCGAGGCGCAGCTCCGCCGGGGAAATGGTCGATGCCCGGCTATAGTCAAGCCGGATCGGAACGGCCTTGCCCGCCGTCAGGGCGATCGTGCCCTGGAAGGTGGAGCGGAAATTCTGCTTGGGGGCATAGACGACCCGCTTGCCATCGATCAGCAGCGCGATCTCGCCGCCGCCGGTGACGGAGAAGCGATAGACGCCGGTGCGCGGCGGCGTGAGCACACCTTCCCAGCGCGCCGACCAGAAGGGCGGCAGGCTGGCGGGATGCACGTCGCCGGCGTCCGGCACGGCGGCGTCGCGGACGAGCGTGGGTGTGCCCGACCAGTCGCCGTTGGCGAAGAAGCTGGCGCGCAGTCCCGACCGTCCATCCGGCGCGCGCACCGCCGCGTCGGGCATCGCCGGGAGCGCGCCGATCCCGAGCGTGCCGGGCGCATAGGTGACGGTGACGCCCTTGCCGGCCCGGTTGCGGATGGCGTCGAGCGGCGTGGGGATATCGATCCCCTCGCTCTTGACGAAGCCGCCATAGCGCTCCGTCGTCTGGACATGGGGGCCGGCATCGTCGCCGATTACCGCGATCGAGCGGACCGAGGCGGCGAGCGGGAGGATGCCGCGCTCGTTGCGCAGCAGCACGGTACCCTCGGCGGCGATGCGCCGGGCGAGCGCGGTATGCGCGGCGCTGCGGATATCGGCATCGGCGTTGCCGGCCACCGGATGGTCGAGCAATCCGAGCCGCACCATCGGCTCCACCACGTGACGCGCCATCGCGTCGATCGTGGCGGGAGAAACCTTCCCCTTCGCCACCGCGTCCTTCAGCGGCGCGCCATAGAAGTCGGCGAAGCCGAACGGGCTGGCTCCGCCGGGCATCGAGATGTCCAGCCCGGCATCGGCGGCGGCGATCGTGCTGCGATGGGCGAAATACCAGTCGGCGACGACGAACCCGTCGAAGCCCCATTCGCGGCGCGGCACGCCGAGCGTCAGCGGGTTCTCGCAGGCATAGAGGCCGTTGACCCGGTTATAGGCGCACATCAGGCTGCCCGCGCGCGCCTGCTCGACGACGGCGCGGAAGGCGGGGAAATAGATTTCGCGCAATGCCCGCTCCGGCACGATCGCGTCGATCGCCTCGTAACCGGGCGCATCACCCAGCCGCAGCCATTCCTGGTTGTTGGCGACGAAATGCTTGGGCGTGGCGATGACGTGGTTGGACTGGATGCCCTCGACGATCGGCGTCGCCAGCGCGGCGGTGAGCAGCGGGTCCTCGCTCAGCGTCTCGGCGATGCGGCCCCATAATGGGGTGCGGATGATGTTGATCGTGGGCGCCAGCACGACATTGCGGCCCTTGCCGGCATGTTCCGCGCCCATCGCAGCGCCGAAGGCATAGGCGAGGCCGGTGTCCCAGCTTGCCGCGAGCGCGATCGGCGCGGGGAACTGGGTGACGCCCGCCATGCCGTTGCCGACCCCCGCCGGCCCGTCGCCCATGCAGAGCGCGGGCAGGCCGAGCCGGGGCACGCCGCCGATATGGCCGACGCAGGCATTGGTGCCGGTGCCGTTCCCGTCGAGCGCGATATCGCCGTCGAACAGGCGCAGCTTCTCGTCGGGACTCATCGACGAGACGATAGCGGCGGCGCGATCGGCGCTGTGGTCTGCCGCGCCCGCCGCCGTCGCCGCGCCCGGCAGCGACAATGCGACGACGTTGGCGAGAAGACGACGGCGGGTTCGGGGATCGAACATGGGCATGATGTTACGAAGCGCGCCGACGGGGGAAAAGAGCGGAAAACCCTGCCGGCGTCACGATCAGAACTTCACCATCGCGGACAGCATCACGGTGCGCGGGCGGTTGATGTAATAACCGTCCGGGTAAACACCGGGAACGATGTTGTTGTAGTTGATGACCGTGTGATCGTCGAACAGGTTGTTGACGACCAGGTTGACCGACCACGGTTGCTTGTCGATTCCCACGTGGAGATTGACCAGCTCATAGGCCTGAAGCTTGAAATAATTGCTGATCGTGCTGTTGAACTCGGTCGCCGAGCTTCCCTGATAGCTGAAATCGCCGCCTACGCTGCCGTTCACGCCGAGCGCGGGAATGGGGAAGCTGTAGGTCGCGCCCGCCGACGCAGTCCACTTCGGCACATAGGGAATGCGATCGCCCTTCAGGCCGGTCGTGGGATCAGGGTTGTCGCGATCGAGCTTCGCCAGGCTGTAATTACCGCTCAGGTTGATCTGAAGCCCGTGGACCGGGTGATAGTCGATCGTGACCTCGGCGCCCTTCACCGAAGCCTTGCCGCCGTTGCCGGTATAGGGGAACGAAAGTCCGGTGGATTGCTCCAGCGCCAGGTTCGAGGTCTGGATGTCGGACCAGTCGATGTAATAGAGCGCGGTGTCGAAAAACAGCTTGCGGTCGAGCAGGCTGGTCTTGATGCCCCATTCGTAGTTCCACAGTGAATCCGAGCCGAAGCCGACCGGGATGGTGACGTGCGCGATCTCCGCAGCGGTCGTGTCGTTCGTGCCGCCGGGGCGATATCCCTGCGCGACCTGGATATAGGTGTTGACCTGATCGCTGAACTTGTAGGCGAGGTTGAACCGGCCGATCACGCCGTGTTCGCTGCTGCGGAACACGTCGCCGAGACCGGAGCCCGGCCCGCCGCCGAACCCGACGAGAGCGTCCGCCTGCTGGTTCAGGTCGAACCAGAACACGCGCGCGCCGGCGGTGCCGGTGAGGCGCGGGGTGAATTGATAGCTGAGCTCGCCGAACAATGCGCGCTCGTGGACGAAGGTGTTGACCGTGCGGTCGAGGAACATCCGGGAATTCGCATCGGGGTAGCCCTGCGCGTTGACGGTCGGCCACGCGCTTTCGAAATACCGCCCCTCGTTGGAGAGGAAACCGCCGGCGAGGATCTGCAGCGGGCCGTCGAACGAGGAGGCGAAGCGCACCTCGGCGCTGTCCACGCGGCGATGCTTGGGCTGGTTCAGCACGCTGGCGCCGTCGGTCTTGTAATCGGTGGCGACGCCGAAAGCCACGGCCGCCAGCGAGGCGTCGCGCACGAAGTCCGTATCGCGGACGAAGCGCGATCCGGTCGCCGTGAACGTGCCGTAGGGCTGCTTCCAGGTCAGCGTCGCGTTGTAGATCTGGCTCTTGTCGGAATAAGGCGCGCGGGCATAATCGGCCTGCGAATATTTCGGCAGCGGCTGGCCGTCGTAATCATAGGCGTTGTAGAAGCTTTTCGCGTCCTGATGGACGTTCTGGTACATCGCCATGCCGTCGAGCGTAAGGTCGTCGGTGATCTTCCAGCGCGCCTCGATGCGGGCGGCGGTGTCCTTCTCGTTGTTCGCGCCCTTCTCGAAGCGATTGTCGATCCAGCCCGGCAGATCGGCGTAATAGCCCGACACGCGGATCGCGAACTTGTCCTTGACGACCGGCAGGTTGATCGCGCCGTCGGTCTGGAAGCCGATCGAGGCGCCGTCCGTCGCGCGCAGCGAGGACTGGACGTAGCCGCCGACCTCGTCAAGCTTCGGCTTGGCGGTGATGTAGCGGATCGTGCCGGCCAGCGCGCTCGAACCGAAGGTGGTGCCCTGCGGGCCCTTCAGCACCTCGACGCGATCGATGTCGAACATCTTGATGTCGGGCGCCTGGCCGCTGCCGTCCTGCGAATTCTCGCCGGTGATGACGACTTCGTCGAGATACATGCCGACAGTGCCGGCGCCGCTCGAATTGATGCCGCGGATGACGTAGCGCTTGTCGCCGGGGCCTTCATCCTGCGCCGAAAGGCCGGCGATGCTGTGGAAATAATCGGAGAAGTCGGTGACGCCCTTGCTCTTCAGGTCGGCGCCGGAGAGCGCCTGCACGGCGAGCGGCGTATCCTGCACGGTGGAGGCCACGCGCTTGGAGGCGGTGATCACGATGTCGCCGCCGGTCGTCGTCGCGGCGGCTCCGGCGTCCTGGGCGAAGGCCGTGGGTGCGGACAATGGAATGGCGATCAAGGCCGCGATCGCGGCGGAAGTCTTCAGAACGGGCATGGAAATCTTGGTCATGTCCCACCTTTCGGGAAAAAGTCCGGCTATTCGCCCCTGCGGCTTCGCTCACCTGTATCCGGGAGCTGTCATCAGCATCCGCCACGCGATCCGTTCTGGCAATGTCACCGAAACGTCATTATCGTTGCGCCCAGTGCAAAGGTTTGGAGGAGCCATGCTCGAAATCGGCCTGTCCTATCTCCATGAAGCGGCGAGCCTTGGTTCCATGCGGCTGGCGAGCGACAGGCTGGGAGTCGCGGTGTCCACGATCAGCCGGCAGATCGCGCAGCTCGAAAGGGAATTCGGCCTGCCGTTGTTCGAGCGCGGCCGCCGGACGATCCAGCTCACGGCGGCGGGGCGGATCGCGGTGGAATTCCACCGCTCCCGCGTCGCCGACCTCGAGGCGCTGTTCAACCGCTTGCGGGAATTGCAGGATTCGCGCGTCGGCGAGGTGACGCTGGCGGTCGGGGAGGGGTTCCTCGGCAAGGTCTTCAGCGAGGCGATCGGTGAGTTCCAGCGCCAATATCCCGGTGTGATCGTCACGTTGCTGACCGGCAGTTCCTCCGACGTGATGGAACTGGTGGCGGAGGACGCGGCGCATATCGGGTTGGCATTCAACCCCGAAATCCACCCGCGCGTGCGGTCGCGCGCATCGGTGAGCCAGCCGTTGATGCTGATCTGCTCGCCGGATCATCCGGCGGCGCGGGAGCGGGAGATCAGCTTTGCCGACCTGTCGCGCTATCAGCTCGGCCTGCCGCCGCGCGGTTATCGCATCCGCGAGGCGCTGGAGGAGGCGCTGTCGCGCGAGCATGTCCGGCTCCAGATCCAGCTCGTCTCGGCGTCGATCCAGGGCTTGCGCGGCGCGGCGCATTACGGGGGGCTGCCGACGCTGCTGCCGCCGATCGCGCTGCTGTCCGATCTGGAGGACGAGGAGCTGGTGGCGCTGCCGATTCGCGGCCAGCTCACCGACACCCGGATCGAGCTCATTCATCGGCTCGGGCGACGCCTCGATGGCGCGCCGGGACGGTTGCTCGCCCTGCTCGACGCCAAGGTGCGAAGCTGGGGCGTCGTCTCGAATTAAGGCCCGAATCCTCAGCGCGGCGGCAGCGGCGTCGATCCCGGATCGCCGAACATCCACGCCAGCAGGGTCCGGTTGTGAAAATTGCCGGGCCGGACATGATCGAGTGCGGTGTAGAAATGGTCGAAGCCGGGGAAGACGTGCGTCTCGACCCGCCCCGGCGCGTCCCGAAGCGCGAGCACGAACGGCAGGCTCTGGAGCAGCATCGTGCTGCTGTCCTTCTCGCCCCACGACACGAAGAACGGAACTTCGTTGCCGTCTGTCCAGCATATCGGGGACGCCTGCCCGGCCTGATGCACATCCGCCAGCAGGGCGTCGACCGGCACCTTGTCGGCGGGCGCGCCATAAGGCGGCGCGGGCCGCAGGTCGTAGACGCCGCAATAAGGGAAGCACGCCTTCACCACGTCGCGCGGCAAGCCGTGATCGGGATAGAGGTCGCGCCGCAGGGCGAGCAGCGCGGCGAGGTGGCCGCCGGCGGAATGGCCGCCGACGAACAGCCGCGCGGGATCGCCGCCATAGCGAGAGATGTTGGCGTGGACCCAGGCGAGCGCCGCGAAGCAATCCTCGATCTGGGCTGGATATTTCGCCACGTCGCTCAGCCGGTATTCGATGCTGACGAAGATCGCGCCGGCCGCGACGACGGGGATCGCGCCGAAGCCCATCCACTCCTTGTAGCCGTTCATCCAATAGCCGCCGTGGATATCGATATAGACCGGACGGCCGCTGCCCTCTTCCTGCGGCAGGAAGATATCCAGCCGGTGCGCGTCCTTCGGCCCATAGGCGATATCGAGTTCGCACCGCGTTGTCGCGACGGCCAGCTTCGACAGGCCCAGCGCGGAGGCCGCATAGCTTTCCGGCACGGGCGACATCGGGGTCTGGGACGGCAGATCGCGATAGCGGGGCATGGCTGGCTCCTTGGATTGCGCCTTGCGGGGAAGGGTGCCTTACGGCGCGTTCCGGTAGAGCGGAAGCAGCGGGCCCGATCGTTGTCGCCGACGGAACGCAATCGTCCTTCCGGCGCATCGGAGAAGGGCTAGTCTCGCCCTTCCACTCGCGGAGCACGCCTTTTGACGTCCCCCCGTTCTACTGTTTCCGCCTCCATTCCGGGCATCGCTCGTGGTGAAACGGCCGTGCCGCTCTCCGGCCTCGCGCTCCTCCTCGCGATCCTGACCGTGGCGATCGAGGGCTATGACCTGTCGATCTTCGCGCTGTTTTCCGTCGCGGTAGCGCACAGCTTCTTCCCGACCGGCGATCCGACCGGTTCGCTGCTGCTCGCGGTGGGGACGCTGGGCGTCGGCTATTGCGCGCGGCCGGTGGGCGGCATCCTCGTCGGCGCCTTCGCGGACCGGGCCGGACGCAGCACGGCGATGACGCTGACGGTGTTGCTGATGGCGGGCAGCACCGGCGTGATCGGGCTGATACCGGGATATGACAGGATCGGCCTTGCCGCGCCCATCCTCGTGCTGATCGCCCGGCTGGTGCAGGGCGTTTCCGCGGGGGGCGCCACGCCGAGCAGCCTGTCCTATCTGGTCGAGGCGGCTCCGCCGGGGCGGCGGGGCTATTACAGCGCCTATCAGCAGACCGCGCAGGTCGCAGCGCTGCTGTTCGCGAGCGGGGTGGGGGCTGCGACGGCGTGGCTGCTCACACCCGAGGCGCTCGCCGCCTGGGGGTGGCGCATCCCGTTCCTGCTGGCGCTGCTGACGGGGCCGTTCGGCCTGCTCCTCCGCCACAGCCTGCCCGAGCCGCAGGGCTTCGCGGAATCCGCGCCGGCGGCCGCCGCGCGGCTCGGCGCGGACGTGCTGCGCGCGTGGCGCCATCTGATCGCGGGGATCGGCCTGTGCTGCCTGCTCAGCGCCACCACCTTCGTGCTGCTCTTCTACCTGCCGACCTATGCGCAGACCAGGATCGGCCTTTCGTCGGGCGATGCCTTCCTCGCCAGCGCCGCGTCCACCGCGTTGCTCGCTCCGGTCTGCCTCGTCGCGGGTGCGTTGAGCGATCGCATCGGGCGGCGGCCGGTGATGATCGCGGCGGCGATGGCGCTGCTCGTGCTGACCTATCCGCTGATCGGGTTCGCGCACGGCCATGCGACGCTGGCGGCGGTCACGCTGGCGCAATGCGCGCTGTCGGTGCTGATCGGCTGCTACACCGGGGTGTGCAACGTCGCGCTGGCGGAACTCTTCCCGGCCCGTGAGCGCGCCACCTGCATCGCCATTTCGTTCAACTTCGCGATCGTGGTGTTCGGCGCCTTCGGGCCGTTCGCGGTGACGTGGCTGATGCGGGCGACGGGCGACCCGCTCGCTATCTCCTATTACGTCTGCGGCGCGGCGGTGGTCAGCCTCGCCACGATGATCGCGCTGGGCGGGCCGGCCAGGCCGCCGCTTCTTCCGCGGCGGGTCGATACGGCATGAGCGCGCTGACGAGGATCGCCGTGCAGAGATTGACGATCAGCGCCGCGAGGCCCGGCTCCCATCCGGGCAGAGTCATATGGACCCAGCCCGCGAACAGCGGAAGGAACAGCACGAGATAGCCCATCGTCATCCCGGCGATCACGCCGACGGCATTCGCCCTGCGCCATGTCAGCGCGAGGAACGCGCCGGGCGCCAGCATCCCGATCGCGGCGTAGGCGGACAGGCCGATCTTCACGATCGACTGGCCCGCCCCCAGCGTCAGATAGACCGCGACCGCCGCGAAGCCGAGCATCGAGAGCCGCGACAGGGTGAGCGTCCTGTCCGATCCCAGATCACCGGTCAGCGGCGTGATGACGTTGCGCGCGAAGATCGTGCCGGAGGTCATCAGCAGCACCGATCCCGGCACCAGTGCCAGCAGCGAGGCGGTGCCCACCAGCAGGCCGACCAGCCAGGCGGGATAATGCTGCGTGACGAAGATGAGCAGCACGGCGTTGCTGTCGCTCCCCGCCGGGATGCCGCTCGACAGCAGCACCGCGAAGCCGAGCAGGATGATGAAGAAATAGGACAGCGAATAGAGCGGTTGCCAGATCGCGTTCTGCCGCAGCGCCCGGGGGCTGGCGGCGGCGTAGCTCAGCTGGAACATGTGCGGGAAGAACCAGGTGCTGAACGCGACGTTGAGCGCCGAGGTGACGAACCAGATGGTCGAAAGCCCCGCGCCCGGCTGCAGGCCGGGGAAGCTGCCGATGCCGGGATGGAGCGCCTGCACCCGCGCGAACACGTCGAGGATCGAGCCCGCGCCGACCTTGCGCGCCACCGTGGCGCTCAGCAGGACGATCAGCGCGATCATCAGCACGTCCTTCACCCCGGCCGCGAAGGCGGCGGAGCGCAGGCCCGCGAGGAAGACGAAGGCGAGCATCAGCACCGCCGCCGCGATGATGCTCAGGTTGTGGCTCACCACCGGGCCGACGGTGAGCTGCACCACGAGGCCCAGCGCCGTGAGCTGCACCTGCACATAGACGACCAGCGCGAACAGCCCGGCCAGCGCGACCACCACGCCGAGCAAGGGCGAGCGGTAATGCTGCGCGAAGAAATCCGCCTGGGTGAGCAGGCGGTGCCGCCGCCCGGCTTCCCACACGCGCGGCATCAGCCAATAGGCGATGACCGACGCCAGCGAGACCGAGGTGAAGGACAGATAGGCCGGCGCGCCATAGGCCCAGGCGAAGCCCGAGATGCCGAGCACCGCGAAGGTGGTGTAGATTTCCCCGGCGTTGATGAACCAGAAGATCAGCAGGCCGAGCCTGCGCCCGCCGATCGCCCATTCCTCGACATCATGCCCGGCGGTCTGCTTCCGGCCGTAGAAGATCGCGCCCGCCACCGTGGCGGCGAGCACGAGGCAAGCGATCAGCGCGATCATCGCGGTGCTTCCCCGCCGGGGTTCTGCCGTTCGTCGATACGGAAGACGATCGCGATCGCGGAGGAGGAGACGAGGATGCCAAGCATCTGCCAGACCATCGGGAAGGGCAGCCCCGCCACGTTCCAGCGCACGCCGTTCACCGCCGGCGCCAGCACCAATTGCCACACGAAGGGCAGCAGCAACAGCAGGCGATGCCATCGCTGCCGCGCGGGCATTGCGATAGTCTCGTTTCGGTCGGAAGCCATATGGCGTCTCTGCTCTTCCTGTTCGAGTTCCCGGCACGGCCGTCAGGCGTTGTGCGCGGTTCGAGCGATGCGCACAATGCTCGTCTGGTGGTAGGATCGTTGCGCAAACTGCAACGGTCGCGCCGGATGGATGGGTCGGTGCGATCCACTTCCTCCTTGCCTTTTGGCGCGATCTCGCAATGCAGGGGCGATGAAACAGGAATCGGGACGCGAGGGCGAAGGGGAAAGCGGCGCCGTCGCCAGGTCGCTCGACCTGCGCGTATGGGTCCGCCTGCTCGGTTGCGCGCGGATCATCGAGAAGCAGCTCCGCCGCAATTTCCAGGAGCAGTTCGATACCACGCTGCCGCGCTTCGATGTGATGGCGGCGCTCGATCGCGTCGCCGACGGGCTGACGATGGGGGCTTTGTCGCGCGCTTTGCTGGTGTCGAACGGCAACGTCACCTCGATCGTGCGCCAGTTGCAGGAGCAGGGCCTCGTCGTGGGCCACCCCGATCCGGAGGACCGGCGCTCCGCGATCATCGCGCTCACGCCTGCGGGCAAGACCTATTTCAAGACGCTGGCCGACGCGCATCATCAATGGGTGCGCGAAGCGCTCGGCGATTTCCCGCCCGAGCGGCAGGAAGAGATGCTGGCCTTGCTGAGCGACCTGCGCCGATCCCTTTCGCGAAGGACATGAGATGAGCTTCGAGACGCAGGCGCTGGTGCGGTTCGCGCATGTCGATCCGGCGGGGATCGTCTTCTACCCGCGCTATTTCGAGATGCTGAACGGCGCGGTGGAGGACTGGTTCGCGCAGGCGCTGGGCGTCGATTTCCGCACGATGCATGTGGATCGCCGGCTCGGCACGCCGACGGTGAAGCTCGATGTGTCCTTCGCCGCGCCGAGCCGGCTGGGCGACCGGCTGACCATCGCCATCACGCCGCGCGCGGTGGGGCGGAGCAGCTGCACCATCGACGTCGCCTTCTCCTGCGACGGGAGCGAGCGCCTGCGCGCGACCGTCGTGCTGGTGTGCATGGACCTCGACACGCATCGCGCGGCCCCCTGGCCGGATGCGATCCGCGCGGCGATGACGGCGGGCCTTGCCATAGCCTCCTGATCCTTCTGCATGGCGGCAATATATTTTAAGCTTGAAATATCTTCGTCGTCCCTGTAGGAGGCGCGCATTCGGGAATGAGGACGCGCGGATGAAAGTGGCATGCGTGGGTGGCGGCCCGGCCGGGCTGTATTTCGCGATCTCGATGAAGCTGCGCGATCCGTCGCACGACATCACCGTGTTCGAGCGCAACCGGCCCGGCGACACGTTCGGCTGGGGCGTGGTGTTCTCCGACCAGACGATGGAGCATCTCCAGGAGAACGATCCGGTCAGCGCGCAGGCGATGATCGACGAACTGGCGCATTGGGACGATATCGAGGTCCATATCGAGGACGGCGACCGCAACGTCACCAACCGCTCCAGCGGCCACGGCTTCATCGGCATCGGGCGCAAGCGCCTGCTCAACATCCTTCAGGACCGCGCCCGCGAACTGGGCGTCAAGCTCGAGTTCGAGGCCGAGATCGAGCCGGACGACGCTTTCCTCGCCCAACATGATCTGGTGATCGCCGCCGACGGCCTCAACAGCAAGCTGCGCAAAAGGTTCGAGACGGAATTCCAGCTTGATCTCGACGTGAAGCGCAACAAGTTCGTCTGGCTCGGCACGCACCAGAGGTTCGACGCGTTCAACTTCATCTTCAAGAACACGCGCTTCGGCTGGATCTGGGCGCACGCCTATCAGTTCGACAAGGACACCGCGACCTTCATCGTCGAGTGCGAGCCGGAGACCTATGACCGCGCCGGCTTCGCCGACATGTCGCAGGAGGAATCCTGCCGGCTGTGCGAGGAGATATTCGCCGACCATCTCGGCGGGCACGAATTGATGACCAACGCGAAGCACATCCGCGGATCGGCGTGGATCAACTTCCCGCGCATCATCTGCCGCCAGTGGAGCCATCGCAACATCGTGCTGCTGGGTGATGCGGCGCATACCGCGCATTTCTCGATCGGCTCCGGCACCAAGCTCGCGCTGGAGGATGCGATCAAGCTGGCCGAGGTGATGAACCGGCCCGGCATCGGCAGCGGCGACGCCTTGCAGCAGGGCCTCGTCGAATATCAGGAGGAGCGGCAGCTCGAGGTCGTCAAGCTCCAGAATGCGGCGCGCAACTCGACCGAATGGTTCGAGCATCTCGACCGCTACCTGAAGATGGACCCGATGCAGTTCACCTATACGCTGCTGACGCGCAGCCAGCGGGTGAGCCACGAGAATCTGCGGCTGCGTGATCCGATGTGGCTGGCGGCGCTGGAGCGCAGCCTGACCGAAACCGCGCTCGGCGAGGCGGTGGAGCAGCCGCTGCCGCCGATGTTCCTGCCGTTCCGGCTGCGCGGGATGACGATGCGCAACCGCGTCGATGGCGATGTATTCGGCCGAGGATGGCATGCCCAACGACTTCCACCTCGTCCATTACGGCGCACGCGCGCTGGGCGGGGCGGGGCTGATCGTCACCGAGATGACCTGCGTGTCGCCCGAAGGCCGCATCACGCCGGGCTGCACTGGCATGTGGAACGCGGCGCAGGCGGAGGCGTGGCGACGGATCACCGATTTCGTCCACACCCAACCCGGCGCGCGCATCTGCATGCAGCTCGGCCATAGCGGCTCCAAGGGTTCGACCCGCGTGGCGTGGGAGGGGATGGACAAGCCGCTGGAGAGCGGCAACTGGCAGGTCGTCGCGCCGTCCGACGTGCCGTGGACGACGGAGAACCAGGTGCCGGTCGCGCTCGATCGCGCGGGAATGGACCGCATCCGCGACGAGTTCGTCGCATCGACGAAGCTGGCCGATGCGGCCGGGTTCGACATGGTCGAGCTGCATTGCGGCCATGGCTATCTCCTGTCCGCCTTCATCAGCCCGACGCAGAACCGGCGCACGGACGACTATGGCGGGTCGCTCGCCAACCGGCTGCGCTATCCGCTGGAGGTTTTCCGGGCGATGCGTGCGGTGTGGCCGCAGGATAAGCCGATGTCGGTGCGCATTTCCGCACACGACTGGGTGGGCGATGAAGGCGTGACCCCGGACGACGCGGTCGAGATCGCCCGCGCCTTCAGCGCGGCGGGGGTCGACCTGATCGACGTGTCTTCCGGGCAGGTCACCAAGGCCGAGAAGCCGGTCTATGGCCGGATGTTCCAGACGCCCTTCTCGGACCAGATCCGCAACGAGCTGGGCGTGGCGACGATGGCGGTCGGCAACATCTATGAGGTCGATCACGTCAATTCGATCATCGCCGCCGGCCGCGCGGACCTGTGCGCGATGGGGCGACCGCACCAGATGGACCCGAACTTCACGATCCACGCGGCGGCGGTGCACCAGCTCGATAAGGCGCCGGTGCCGGTGCAATACGCCAGCGGCTATTTCCAGCTCAAGCTCAACACCGCGCGGGCCGGACAGATGGTGACGATCAAGTGAGCATGGCCTCCCATGCCGTCGTGACCGGCGGGGGCAGCGGGATCGGGCTGGCGATCGCGCGCGCGTTGGCCGGGGCGGGGCATCGCGTCACCATCATGGGGCGCAACCCCGCGCGGCTCGACGGCGCGCTGGCGTCGCTGCCGGGCGCGGCGGCGATCGCGTGCGACGTGGCGGATGCGGCGTCGGTGGAGGCGGCGTTCGGCGCGGCGGCGGAGCGGCAGGGCACGGTCGGCATCCTCGTCAACGCCGCCGGCGTCGCGCGCACCGCGCCGTTCGAATCGTCGTCCGACGACCTGTGGAACGAATTGTGGCGCATCAACGTGATGGGCGCGGTCCACGCCAGCCGCGCGGTGCTGCCGGCGATGCGCGGGCTGGAGAGCGGGCGGATCATCAACGTCGCCAGCACCGCCTCGCTCAAGGGCTATGCCTATGTCAGCGCCTATAGCGCGACCAAGCACGCGCTGCTGGGCATGACGCGCGCGCTGGCGCTGGAGCTGGCCAGGACCGCGATCACGGTCAACGCGCTCTGCCCCGGCTATACCGATACCGACCTGATCCGCGACGCGGTCGCGAATATCGTCGCCAAGACGGGCCGCAGCGAGGCGCAGGCGCTCGCCAGCTTCACCGCGACCAATCCGCAAGGGCGGCTGATCGAGCCGGAGGAAGTGGCCGGCGCGATCGCGTGGCTGGTCTCGCCCGCCGCGCGATCGGTCACGGGGCAGGCCATCACCATCGCCGGCGGCGAGGTCATGTAAGGAGAATGAGGATGGAGTTCGACGCCGCGGCCTATCGGCCAAGCCATTTCGCCTATGCGTTCGCCGATCGGGTCGCGACGATCACGCTCAACCGGCCGGAGCGCAAGAACCCGCTGACCTTCGAATCCTATGCCGAGCTGCGCGACCTGTTCCGCGCGCTCGTTTACGCGCCGGCGGTGAAGGCGGTGGTCGTCACCGGCGCGGGCGGGAATTTCTGCTCGGGCGGCGACGTGCATGAGATCATCGGGCCGCTCACCAAGATGGACATGCCCGAGCTGCTCGCCTTCACGCGGATGACGGGCGATCTGGTCAAGGCGATGCGCAAATGCCCGCAGCCGATCGTCGCGGCGATCGACGGCGTGTGCGCGGGCGCGGGCGCGATCATGGCGATGGCGTCGGACATCCGCTTCGCCACCCCCGCCGCCAGGACGGCCTTCCTGTTCACCCGCGTCGGGCTGGCGGGCGCGGACATGGGCGCCTGCGCGATCCTGCCGCGCATCATCGGGCAGGGCCGGGCGGCGGACCTCCTGTTCAGCGGCCGCTCCTTCTCCGCCGAGGAAGGTGAGCGCTGGGGTTTCTACAACCGCATCGTCGCGGCGGATGCGCTTCAGGGCGAGGCCGCCGCTTACGCCGCGATGCTCGCGCAGGGGCCGACCTTCGCGCACGGCATGACCAAGAACCAACTCGAGATGGAATGGGCGATGCCGGTCGAAACCGCGATCGAGGCGGAGGCGCAGGCGCAGGCGATCTGCATGCAGACGCGCGATTTCGAGCGCGCCTATCACGCCTTCGTCGCGAAGCAGAAGCCGGTGTTCGAGGGGGACTGACGTGGCCGACGACAGCTTCATCCACTGGCCGTTCTTCGACGACAGCCACCGCGCGCATCTCGCTCAATTGAACGACTGGTGCGCCGCCAACGCGCACGCGCTCCATGTCGAGACGGACGACGTGAACGCCGATTGCCGCACGCTGGTGGCGCTGCTCGGCGCGGCGGGCGTGTTCCGCAACGCGGTGCCGGCGGCGCATGGCGGCACGCGCGACCGGGTCGACGTGCGCACGCTGTGCCTGACGCGGCAGACGCTCGCTTATCATTCCGGGCTGGCCGATTTCGCCTTCGCGATGCAGGCGCTCGGCACCGGCGCGCTGGCGCTGGCCGGCGCGGAATCGGCCAAGGCGCGCTACCTGCCGGGCGTCGCGGCGGGCGAGCTGATCGCCGGTTTCGCGCTGTCCGAAAAGGAAGCCGGATCGGATGTCGCCGCGATGACGACGCGCGCCGAGAAGGTGCCGGGCGGCTGGCGGATCGATGGCGAGAAGACGTGGATCTCGAACGGCCCGATCGCCGATGTGCTCACCGTCTTCGCCCGCACCGGGGAGGCCGGCGCGAAGGGCATCTCCGCCTTCTTCGTGCCGACCGCGACGCCGGGCTTCTCGGTGGTCGACGAGATCGACGTGATCGCGCCGCACCCGCTGGCAACGATCCGCTTC
>JAYRJH010000352.1:0-3254 GCA_041906415.1 Sphingomonas sp.
CAGCGGGGCGCGCTGGACCGGCTCCTCGATCTGGCCGGCGAGATACGCCTCGGCCTTGTCTTCGGAAGCGGTGACAGCAGCTTCGCGCTGCTGGTCGAGCGCGGCGCCGAGATCGGCGAGGGACTGGCGATTGTCGGACATTATGCGCCCACCTTGTTCTTGCGGTTCATGCCGGCGATGTCGAGCGGCTGCGGGTTCTGCGCCTCATGCGGATGCTCGCTGCCCTTGAAGATGCGCAGGTTGCGCATCTGCTGGCGGCCGAGCGGGCCGCGCGGGATCATGCGCTCCACGGCCTTCTCCAGCACGCGCTCCGGGAAGCGGCCTTCCAGCACCTTGCCGGCGGTGATGCCCTTGATGCCGCCGGCATAGCCGGTGTGCTTGTAATAGACCTTGTCCGCCAGCTTGTTGCCGGTGAAGCGAATTTTGTCCGCGTTGATGACGATGACATTGTCACCGCAATCGACGTGCGGGGTGAAGCTCGGCTTGTGCTTGCCGCGCAGGACATTGGCGATCACCACCGCCGCGCGACCGACCACCAGGCCTTCGGCATCGACGATATGCCACTTCTTCTCCACCTCATGCGGCTTGGCCGACTTGGTGGTCTTCATCAGCGCCTTCATGGCTGTTCGACCTCATCAAAACGAAAGGACGCCGCACCCGAGGGCACAGCGCCGACGCGCGGCCAATGCGCCGGGGATGCGGCAAAGTCAAGATTTCCGCGCGATTCGTGACGGGTATTATTTTACCGCATCCGCGATCCATGCAATGAGGCCGGGCGCGGCTCCAGCTTCCCAATGCTCGATCGCGGGAAGGTCATATGGATGGAGCGCGGCGATCCGCTCGATCACGGCCGGGATGCGCGCCGGAACGGTCTTGAGCTGCATCATCACCTCATCCGCCTGTTCGATCACGTCCCGCCATCGATAGATCGAGGTGCAGGGACCGATGATATTGGCGCAGGCGATCAGCCTCTGTTCCAGCAATGTGCGGGCGATCGTCTCCGCGCCCGCTCGCTCGGGGCAGGTGAGCGAGACGATCGCGATCCCGCTCACGCCCGCCGCGCGCCCAGCGTATGCGCGGCGGCGACGGCGGCGATCAGCAGCAATGCGGCATTGGCCTGATGCGCTACCGCCACGCCGATCTGCACGCCGGAGAGCAAGGTCGCGATACCGAGCGAGACTTGCAGCACGACCAGCAGCACCACGACCGTTCCCACCGGCCGCCCGGCCTTCAGCGCGAGCCAGAACAGCCCGCCAGCCGTGACGAAGGCGAGCCAGCGGTGGATGAACTGCACGACGATCGGATTGTCCACGGCATTGGTCCATGCCGGCGCGAGCATCGGCACGTCGGGCGGGAAGATGGCGTCGCCCATCAGCGGCCAGCTCGCAAAGGCGTAGCCCGCGTCGAGACCGGCGGTGAACGCTCCCCACATGATCTGCGCGGCGAGCAGCAGCAGCGCGAGCGCGGCGACGGGGCGAAGCCGCGCCGGCCGCGCGATCGGATTTTGCGCCACGCCGCGCAGGTCGAGCGCGGTCCACACGGTCGCGGAGAGGATGAGGAGCGCGGTCATCAGATGCACCGCGAGGCGGATGTGGCTCACGTCCGTGCGCACCGACAGGCCCGAGCTTACCATCCACCAGCCGATCACGCCCTGCATGCCGCCGAGCGCAAGGATCGCGGTCAGCCGCCAGCCGTAGCCGCGCGGGATGCGCTTCTTCACCGCGAACCACGCCAGCGGCAGCGCGAAGGCCAGCCCGATCGCGCGGGCCAGCAGGCGATGGATATATTCCCAGAAGAAGATCGCCTTGAAGCCAGCGAGCGTCATGCCGCGGTTGAGCTGCTGATATTCCGGGATCTTCTGGTAATTGGCGAATTCCGCCTGCCATTGCGCGTCGTTCAGCGGCGGGATGATGCCGCTGATCGGCTTCCATTGCGTGATCGACAGGCCGGATTCCGTCAGCCGCGTGATGCCGCCGACCACGACCATCGCCACGATCAGCGCGGCGACGCACCATAGCCAGCGCGCCAGCACGGCGGGGCGCGCGGTGATAAGATAGCCGGGTGTGGGTTGCAGCATGATCCGCCTGACGGGAATGAGTCGGTCCTGCGTTCGTCCGGGCATGATCGGGGAGCGAACGCGCGAGCGAAAATCCTAGCCCACGCCTTCCGACCTGCCAAGGGACCGGAGGGGGGAAGCAGAAAATGCGGGATGTGATATTGTAACACAGGCTGGCGCGCGCTACATGCGGCGCCACATGAACCACCCGACTCGCCCTGGACAATCCGCAGCGCTCGACCGGATGGCGATCGCCGTATCGGGGCTGTGCGTCGTCCATTGCCTGGCGAGCGCGGTGCTGGTGGCGATGCTCTCCACGGTCGGCGGGATGCTGGGCAATCCGCTCTTTCACGAGGTGGGGCTGGGAGTGGCGATCCTGCTCGGCGCGGTGGCGCTGGGGCGTGGCGCGCTTCACCACGGCCACCTGATGCCGCTGGCGATCGGCGCGCTGGGGCTGGGGATCATGGGCGGCGCGATCACCTTGCCGCATGATGGAGGCCATGCCGAGGCGCTGTGGACGGTGATCGGCGTCGGCATCCTCGCGCTGGGCCACGATCTCAATCGCCGCGCGGGTTGTTGACCTCCGGCGCTTGTCGCGCGGCCGCTCCGGCCTTACGTTCAGGCCTATGGCCGCCCATCATCACCATCATGAGCCGCATAGCGAGGATCTGACCCGCGCCGCGCAACAGACGCTCGAGCGTTCGGGCGAGCAATGGACGACGATGCGGGCCAGCGTGTTCGACGCGCTCGCCGCGTTCGACAAGCCGGCTTCCGCTTATGATATCGCCGAGGAGGTGTCGAAGCGCGAGGGGCGGCGGATCGCGGCGAACAGCATCTACCGCATCCTCGATCTGTTCGTCGGCGCGAATCTGGCGCGGCGGGTGGAGAGCGCGAATGCCTATGTCGCCAATACGCATCCCGACTGCCGGCACGATTGCATCTTCCTCGTGTGCGACAGGTGCGGGCAGACGATCCATCTGGACGACGACCAGCTTGCCCGCGCAGTGCGCGGGGCGGCGGAACGCGCGGGCTTTTCGCCTGAACGCCCGGTTATCGAGGTGCGCGGAACCTGCGCCGCCTGCGCGCGGGAGCGATAAGCGAGCCGTAACAATCGACACGGGTTTTCGGCTGGAGTAGGAAGGCCGGATGACCGATCTACCCCACACCCCGTTATTGGACACGATATTGACGCCTGTGG
>JAYRJH010000353.1:0-3250 GCA_041906415.1 Sphingomonas sp.
AACAGCCCCGCCCGCAGGTCGCGCGCCGCGCCGCCGTCTCGCGTCGGCGTGCGTGAGACGATTGCGGCGCGCGCAGGAAAACTTCATAGCTTCCCCGCCTTGAGCAAAAAGGGGAAGACTGGAAGATGAAGTCCTTGGCGACAATTACCGGCGCGCTGTTCCTGGCGCAGACCGCGATGGCCCAGACGCCCGCGCTACGCCCCGATCAGCAGGCGTTCCGCGCGATCTATCAGGATCTGGTGGAGACGGACACCAGCATCACCACCGGCGACTGCACCGCGCTCGCGGCGAAGATCGGCGCGCGCTTCAAGGCGGCGGGCTTCAGCGACAGCCAGATCACCTATTTCTCCGTGCCGGAGCATCCGAAGGAGGGTGGCGTCGTCATCGTCTATCCGGGCACGTCGCAGGCGGTGAAGCCGATGCTGCTGCTCGGCCATATCGATGTGGTGACGGCCAAGCGCGAGGACTGGACCCGCGATCCCTACAAGATGATCGAGGAGAACGGTTATTTCTACGGCCGCGGCACCTCCGACATGAAGGCGATGGACGCGATCTGGATCGATACGCTCCTGCGCTTCAAGGCGAGCAACTACAAGCCGAAGCGCACGGTGAAGCTGGCGCTGACCTGCGGCGAGGAGACGACCGGCGCGTTCAACGGGGCGGAATGGCTGTCGAAGAACAAGCCCGACCTGATCGCGGCCGAATTCGCGTTGAACGAAGGCGGCGGCGGGCGCGCCGGACCGGACGGCAAGCCGATGGTGATGTCGCTGCACGTGGGCGAGAAGATCGTGCAGAACTACCGGATCGAGGCCACCAACGCCGGCGGCCACAGCTCGATCCCGATCCGCGACAATGCCATCTACGAGCTGGCGGACGCGCTGCTGAAGGTGCGCGACTATGAGTTCCGCACCCAGCTCAACGACACCACCCGCGCCTATTTCGCCAAGTCCGGCGCGTCGCGGAAGGATGAGATCGGCGCGGCGATGGTGGCGATCGCCAAGAACCCGAACGATCAGGCCGCGATCGCGGTGCTGAACAAGGATCGCTCCTATCACTCGATGCTGCGCACCACCTGCGTGGCGACGCTGCTCGACGGCGGCCATGCGAACAACGCGCTGCCGCAGCGCGCGGGCGCGAACATCAACTGCCGCATCTTCCCCGGCAATAGCGTGGAGTCGATCCGCGCCGAGCTGGAGAAGGCGATCGGCGATCCGAAGATGAAGGTGACGCTGGTGCAGCCGATCCGCCCGGCGGGCGTGCCGCCGACGCTCGATCCGAAGATCGTCGGCCCGGCGGAGAAAATGGTCGCGAAATATTATCCGGGCGTGCCGTTGGTGCCCACCATGTCCACCGGCGGGACGGACGGCATCTTCCTGGAGACGATCGGCATCCCGTCCTACGGCCCGCCGGGCCTCTACAACGACGCGGAAAGCGGCGCGCACGGCCTGAACGAACATGCGCGGGTCGATGCGGTCTACAAGGGGCGCGCTAGTTCGCGCGCGGCATTTTCCCATGTGACGCGCGCCAGCCGCTTCGAGGCGCCATGCCTCTCGATACAATGAGCGGGCCGCGCATCGGCGCGACGCCCTGCTCCCGGTTGCGAAACATTAAGGCATTGCCGCTACCTCCCGCGCTTCCGGCGGGAGCATATGGTGCGGAACGAGCGAATCCTTTCGGGCACGGGCCTGACCATGCCTGCGCGATGGTCGCCGATCGAGCGCCTGCTGCTGGCGGCCATCTACGCGGCGACCCTTTTCTTCGTCGTCTTCACGCCGCCCTTCCAGGCGCCGGACGAAAACCAGCATTATATGAAGGCGCTGCTGCTCTCCGAAGGCCATATGCTGGCGGAGCAGCGCGGCGGCGCGACCGGCGCCGACCTGCCGCGCGCCGCCATCGACCTGCACGCGGCGGATTTCCCGAGCGAACCGAACGGGCGGCCGCAACTCTACACGCGTGCGATGCTGGAGCGGGCATGGGCGGCGGATGCGGGGCGCACCGGCAAGGTGTTCGCCGAATTTCCCAATGTCGCCAGCTATTCGCCGACCCTCTATGCGCCGGGAGCGGCCGGACTGATGATCGGTGACGGCATCGGCCTGCCCCGGCTGGGAGCGTTCTACGCCGGGCGGATCGTCAACGCGCTTGCCGGGCTGCTGCTGCTGGGCGCGGCGCTGGTCCTGTTGCCTTTCGGCCGCAATGCCATGCTGGCGACCGCCCTGCTGCCGACCTTCGCCTATCAGACCGGGTCGCTCTCGCCCGATGCGATCATCAACGGGCTGGGCTTCCTCGGGCTGGCGCTGGCGCTGCGCGTCGGGTTCATGGGCGCGGATCGCGCGCGATCGATCGCGCTCGTCGCCACCGCGCCGCTGCTCGCATTGTGCAAGGGCGTGTATCTGCCGCTGATGGCCGCGGGCCTGCGCCTCCCCCACAGCCGGGCGGACCGTCGCCCGTGGCTGCTGATCGGCGCGATGATCCTTGGCGCGGCCGTCTTCGTGCTGTGGATGAAGCTTTCGGGCGGGAGCCAGACGCTCTATCACATCGCCTCACGCAAGACCGGCGAAACGATGATGACCGCGCCGCTGGCCGAGCAGCTCGCCGTGATCCTGCACGATCCCCTGGGCTATGCGCGCATCCTCGCCGCCAGCGTGATGGAGCGCGCGCCCGTCTATGCGTTGCAGATCGTCGGCCGTTTCGGCTGGAACGCCATCCTGCTGCCGCTCGCGGCCTACCCGCTCGCGGCGATGATGCTGGCGGCGGGCGTGCTCGGCGGATCGGGCGCGCGCTTCGGCATGGGGCAGCGCCTGTGGTGGCTGGCGGTGGCCGCCGGCGTCGCCCTGACGATCGAGACGGCCATGTATCTCACCGGCACGCCGCTCGGCGCGGATTATGTCCAGGGCACGCAGGGGCGCTATTTCCTGCCCGTCCTGCCGCTGGCGCTGCTCGCCCTCTCACCCGCCCGACCGATGCGCGGCGCATGGGCGCTGTTCGCGGGCGCGGCGATGCTCCTCCTGCTGATCGCGGCGGCGAGCGCATGGGACAGCTTCTGGGTCCACGGCTATGTCACGGCGGACGGCATGCCTCCGCATCACGGCGTGATGCGCGCGCTGCTGCTGCCCTCGCCGCGCTGGTAAGAGGCCATCCACCATTCCCGGCAAGGGAGCGACGGATGGCCGCCGCCCCTATTCGAGGATCTCGACCTTGCCGTCCTTCTTCACCACGTCGCCGCCCTTCATCACGAAGGCGACATGCTGCA
>JAYRJH010000354.1:0-3247 GCA_041906415.1 Sphingomonas sp.
GCACGTTCATATGGCCGGGCATGCGCCCCGCGACCGGGTGGATGGCATATTTCACGCGGACGCCATGCTCCTTGAGCTTGTCGGCCATCTCGCGCAGCGCGTGCTGCGCCTGCGCCACCGCCATCCCGTAACCGGGGACGATGATGACTTGCTCCGCCTGGCTCATCAGGAATGCGGCGTCCTCCGCCGATCCGCGCTTCCACGGGCGGTCGACCTTGGCCGCGCCGCCGCCCGACACGGCCTCCGCGCCGAAGCCGCCAGCGATCACGCTGATGAAGCTGCGGTTCATCGCGCGGCACATGATGTAGCTCAGGATCGCGCCCGACGAACCGACCAGCGCGCCGGTGATGATCATCGCGGTATTGTGCAGCGTGAAGCCCATCGCGGCGGCCGCCCAGCCGGAATAGCTGTTCAGCATCGACACCACGACCGGCATGTCCGCCCCGCCGATCGGGATGATGAGCAGGAAGCCGATCGCGAAGCTCAGCCCCGTCACCGTCCAGAACACCCAGGGCGCCTGATCCTGCGTGAAATAGGCGATGAGCAGCAGGATCGCGGCCAGCACGCCGAGGTTCAGCACATGCCGCCCCGGCAGCAGGATCGGCGCGCCGCCCATGTTGCCGTTCAACTTGGCGAAGGCGATGACCGAGCCGGAGAAAGTGATCGCGCCGATCGCGACGCCGAGGCCCATCTCGATCCGGCTGACTGTCAGGATCTGCCCGAACGGGTCGACGATCCCGAATGCCGCCGGGTTCAGATAAGCCGCGCACGCCACCAGCACCGCCGCCAGGCCGACAAGGCTGTGGAAGGCCGCAACGAGCTGCGGCATCGCCGTCATCGCGATCCTGCGTGCGATGGTGACGCCCACGGCCGCGCCCACGCCGATCGCGGCGAGAATCTCGATGAAGGCCAGCGCGTCCAGGCGGCTGAACACCGCCCAATAATCCATGTCGTGCGCCTGCCCCACCACGAGCACGTCGATCACGGGCACATGGGTTACGAGCGTCGTCACCACCGCCACGCCCATGCCGATCATGCCGTAGCGATTGCCGCGCTGGCTCGACGTCGGGCTGGACAGCCCGCGCAGCGCGAGGATGAAGCACACGCCGGCAACCAGATAGGCCAATGCCGCCCAGGGATTCACCGCGACGTGTTCCATCCTACCCCCTTATCCACAACCCCGGCGACGGCCGGTCGCTTCCCGCAAGCGCGCCCTCGGGCAGATCCCGGCCTCCGCCGGGACGACGCAAGCGTCAGTGTTTCGCGGCCGCCGGCCGCTCCTTCTTCTTGTACATCGCCAGCATCCGCTGGGTGACGGCGAAGCCGCCGAAGATGTTCACGCTCGCCAGCGTCACCGCGACCAGCCCGAGCCATTTCGAGCTGGCGCTGCCCGCCGCCGCCGAGGCGATCAGCGCGCCGACGATGATGACGGAGGAGATGGCGTTCGTCACCGCCATCAGCGGCGTGTGCAGCGCAGGCGTGACGGACCAGACGACATAATAGCCGACGAAGCACGCCAGCACGAAAATCGACAGGATCGCGATGAAATCCACCGGCTCAGCTCCCCACCTTGCGTTCCGCCCTGGCGACGATATCGGCCGCGCAACGCGCGATATCCGCCTCCCGGCATGTCCCCGTCATCGAAGCCAGCCGCCGCGACGAGAGATTGCTCCCCGGCTCGACCAGATCGACCATGTAATCGAAGCGGCTGCCCTTCGGCGTGACGTTGCCGAGGATCACGAGCGACAGGCCCGTCTTGTCGTCCCCGTCGGCCGCGCGCAGCTTCTTCGCCTTGCGGAGGCTTTCGATCAGTGCATCGGACAGCCGCTGCGTCAGCGCGTCGTCGCCGGTGGCGCGCACGTCGACCGGCCGGCGCTCCGCCGCCGGCTGCGACGCGGCCGCCGCCAGCAACAGCAGCGCCGCGATCATCCGAGCAGCCTTTCGTTGACGACCTTGCCGTCCTTCGTCAGCCGGATCGCGTCGCCGATCTCGGCATCCAGCACCGGGCGGCCCGCATCCTTGTCCCAGAAGGCGGAGAGGAAATTGTAGAGGTTGCGCGCGAACAGCGCCGAGGCGTCCGCCGCCAGCCGCGAGGGCACGTTGCGATGGCCGACGATCTTCACGCCATGCCGCTCGACCACCTCGCCGGCGACAGCGCCCTCGACATTGCCGCCCTGCTCCACCGCGAGATCGACGATCACGCTGCCCGGCCGCATCGTCGCGACCTGGGCGTCGGTGATGAGGCGCGGCGCGGCGCGGCCGGGGATCAGCGCGGTGGTGATGACGATGTCCTGTTTCGCGATATGGCCGGACACCAGCTCAGCCTGCGCCTTCTGATATTCGGGGGACATCTCCGTGGCATAGCCGCCCGAGCCTTCGCCCTCGATGCCGGCGACATTCTCCACGAAGATCGGCTTCGCGCCGAGCGACTGGATCTGCTCCTTCGTCGCGGAGCGCACGTCGGTCGCGGAAACCTGCGCGCCGAGCCGCCGCGCGGTGGCGATCGCCTGCAGCCCCGCCACGCCGACGCCCATCACGAAGCATTTGGCCGCGCTGACCGTGCCCGCCGCCGTCATCATCATCGGGAAGGCGCGGCCATATTCGGCCGCCGCGTCCAGCACGGCCTTGTAGCCCGACAGGTTCGACTGCGAGGACAATATGTCCATCGACTGCGCGCGGGTGATGCGCGGCATGAACTCCATCGCCAGCGCCTCGAACCCGGCGGCCGCATAGGCATCGACGCGGGCGCGCTCACCGAAGGGGTTCAGCCCCGCGACGATCCACGCGCCCGGCCTCGCGCCCGAAAGCGCGGCCACATCCGGCCCCTGCACGCCGAGCACAATATCCGCGCCCGACACCACGGCCGCGCGGTCGCCAAGCGTCGCGCCCGCGTCGGCATAGCCCTGGTCGGCGATATCGGCGGTGGCCCCCGCCCCGCGCTCGACGGCGACATCCGCCCCCAGCGCCACGAATTTCTTCACCGTCTCCGGCGTGGCGGCAACGCGCCTCTCGCCGTCCGCGGATTCCTTCAGGACGGCGATCCTCATGGCGATCAGTGATGGATCAGCCAGATGACCACGGCGCCGATCACGAGCGCGCCCAGCGTCCCCCATTTCAGCAGGGTAGTGACCCCGGAGTAGGTCGCGACATGCGCGTCCATATCGGTCTTGTCGGCCATCCCGTCCTCTCGAATTCCCGTCTCACCATGCTTCTTATCGACGGATGGCCCGCGCCTCAAGCCCGCGCG
>JAYRJH010000355.1:0-3230 GCA_041906415.1 Sphingomonas sp.
GGGGTTGGCGATCGAGCGGGCGGTAAACGCCGTGGTCGTGATCGACAGTGATAGCGTCATCGTAAAGCCCGAGGTGGCCGAGGCACACCGTCCCGCGCCAACGCAACGTGTGCCGGATGGTACACTTGGAGGGCCTGACGGCGGCCTCCCGACGCCGGGCGGTACTGCCGCAGACGGCGGATCTGCCACACCACCTACAGAAAAGAAGCCGACGCGCTTCACCGGCGCCGTGATGATCTCGTCGGAGAGGCCGGCTCGGGACATTCATCAGATCGTCGAAGCGATCGTAGAGCAACTGACTACACTTCCTGGAAGCGCAGTGAGACTTCGTTTGGAAATCGATGCCGATGTTCCGTCCGGCCTAGACCGAGCAAAAGTGCGAACTCTGATCGAAAATGCAAACACACTCGGGTTTGTTGAGAAGTCGATCGAATGAAAGCAGCGAATCTACATAATTCCTCAATCGGTCGCTGGCCAATAGCCCGAAGCCGAAAAGAGGAGGAGTTGTTGCATTGCCCGTTCAAATTCGGCACATCCGCTATGTGATTGCCGCAGCGGATCACGGTAGCTTTCGTCGGGCAGCGGCCGCACTGGGGATACAGGAATCGGCTATCAGTCGCCGCGTTCGTGATCTGGAAGAGCGGCTCGGCGCCCCCTTGTTCACGCGATCAGCGGGCGGCGTGCAGCTCACCCAGGCCGGCAGGCAATTCGTCCAACGCGGTCGCAAGGCGTTGTCGCAGATCGGGATTGCGCGAGCGGAAGTGTCTGCGATCGGGCGCGGCGAAGATGGTGAAATCCGGATTGGCATTTTCTCGTCGCTGGCGTCGGGGTTTCTCGCGGACCTCTTCCAGGCCTTCGGGCAGCGTCATAAGGCGGTGAAGCTGAGCTTCGCTGATGGTAATCCCGCCGAACACGTCGCCGCCGTGCGGCAGCGTCAACTCGATGTTGCGTTCTTGACCGGACTCACGAGCTGGCCGGATTGTCAGAGCCAGCACCTTTGGTCCGAGCGCATCTTCGCGGTGTTGCCTTTGAATCATCCTCATGCCGACGGCATGGAAATCAGCTTCAGCGATCTGGCTGGCGAGACCTTCATCGTCAGTGAAAGCGCGCCTGGCGAGGAAATCCACGACTATCTCGTCCAGCGCCTCGCTGACCTCGGGCACCACCCCGACATCCAGCAGCAGGCTGTGGGACGAGACAACTTGATGCAGCTCGTGGCGCTGGGACGCGGGCTCACCGTGACCAGCGAAGCGACAACGGGCACGCAGTTTCCCGGCGTGGTGTTCCGCCCGATCGTCGGCGAGATATTGCCATTCCGCGCCGTCTGGACATCGCGCAATGATAATCCAGCATTCCTGAGGCTGCTCGATCTCGCGCGTTCGATGGCGCGAGTGGATCAGTCTTCCGGTATCAACGTCCCTGCGCGGGCGGCGGCATCGCACGCCGAGCCTTCGCGAACTCCCGATCCGTCGCGATGAAGCGCTCCAGCATGGGTACGATGAGGCGGACGGGATCGCTGGCCTGTTGCCCGGCCTGGCGTGCGAGGATCTCGGCGTAGGCGGCAAGGTCGCGGTGCAGGTTGGCAGGCAACTCCAACGTCACTTTCACCGGCTTGTCGTCCGCGATGGGGCCGAGTTTCAACTTCGCCATGTCAGCCTCCGTAGGGTTCGAGAACGAGATCGCGGGTGACCATCACGCGGACGGAGAAGCCAGGCCGGATGGTCAGCGTCGGCGCGATATTGAGCTGGCGCTGGACGATCTGCTGGCCGGTCTGGCTGATGCTGTTCGACGCGCCGTTTCGCAGCGCGCGCACGATGTCGCTCTCGCCACTCGATGACCCGGACTCCGCTCCGACGCTGAGCAGCGTGGACAGCGCAGCGGCCTTGAACAGCTCGCCCCAGTGATAGTCGACGCCGTCTTCGAGCCCGGCATAGCCTTCGGCGTCTGCGCCCGGCTGGCGCTCCAGCACGATGCTGCGACCGTTCGGGAAGATCATGCGGTTCCAGACCAGCAGCACACGGCGCTGCCCGAAGCCGACGCCGCTGTCATACTGGCCGATAACGCGCGTGCCCTGCGGCACGAGCAGGATCTTGCCGGTCGGGCTGTCATAGACGTTCTCCGTCACCTGGGCGGTGATCTGGCCGGGCAGATCGGAGCGGATGCCGGTGATGAGCGCGGCGGAGATCACCGCGCCGGCCTGAAGCACGTTGGTTGACGCGGGCGCCGCGACACGATCGGGCGAGACCGTGCGCTTGTCCGGCGTCTGGTTGAGGAAGGCAAGCTGGCGATCCTGCGCCGAAGGCGTCGCCGGCTGCGGCGCGAGGCCGAGGCTGGCGAGATCTGTGGCGGGGGGTGTCGCCGTGGCTGCCGGTGTCGTCCCGCTGTTGGCCGGGCGCGTCTCAGTCGCCGCGAACAGGCGAGCGGTCCTCGCCGATTCCAGTTCCTGCGCCCGGCGCTGTTCCTCCGGGCTGGGGCCGACAGGCCCGGAAGGCGTCGCAATCCCCGGCGTCGGCACGGGCTGACCGGCATTCTGCGCGTTGAGGATCGGGCGGCCGAGATCGCCCGGCAACGGTGGCCCGAGCTTCGGCACGCCGCTATAATCCTTCGGCAGTCCGGCCAGTCCGTCCGGTGTGGTGCGGTTGTCGGTTGAATAGAGTTCCTGGCCCTGATTGGCGCCATTGCGGGTCTGGAGCGCGTAAATCAGCGCGCCACCGACGCCGAGACTGGCGACGAGGCCGAGACCAGCCAGCACCTTGCGTGACAGGCGGGTGACGCGCGGCGGCTCAGGGCGCAGCCGCATGGGTGCTGCCGGCTCGCCGGTTAGCGGCTGGGCGTCATCATCCGCCTCCGGCGTATCGGTAGGACGCGGAGCATCCGGCGCGCGGCTGTCTTCCTTTTCGGGATATTCCTCACTCACGACGCGGGCCTCCCGTCCGTTCGGGAGATGCGGACGCGCTTCTGATCCTTCCCCGCGCCGAAGCGGAGTTCGGCGGCAGCGAACAGTCGATCGACGATCATGTAGTTGCCGCGCACGCGGTAGTTCACGAGCTCGGACGTGTCGCCTTCCGGCCCGACGACGAAGAGCGGCGGCATCTCGCCTTGGCCGATGCCGCGCGGAAACTCGATGAACACCTGCCGGCCATCATCAAAGGCACGCAACGGACGCCACGGTGCACGATCGCCCGACACATCATAGCGGAAGTTCACGCGGGTTAGGTCGATGCCGTTCG
>JAYRJH010000356.1:0-3207 GCA_041906415.1 Sphingomonas sp.
GCGGCGGCTTCCGCTCCCAGGGCTTCGATTTCGGCGGCGGCGGCGATGGCGACGGCGTCGACATGTCCGATATTTTCGAGGGGCTGTTCGGCGGGCGCGGCGGCGGGGGCGGCGGATTCGCAAGCGGCTTCGGCCGCCGCCAGCCTCCGGCCAAGGGCGCGAACGTCGCCTATCGCCTGCGCGTGCCGTTCGTGGATGCCGCCGCGCTCGCGCCGCAGCGCATCACGCTCGGCGACGGCAAGACGATCGACCTCAAGCTTCCTGCCGGCGTCGAGGACGGCACGCAGATGCGCCTTTCCGGCAAGGGCGAGGCCGGGCCGGGCGGCTCCGGCGACGCGATCGTGACGATCGAGATCGTGCCGCACCGCTTCTTCACCCGCGACGGGGACGACGTGCGGCTGGACCTGCCCGTCACCCTGAAGGAAGCGGTGGAGGGCGGCCCCGTGAAGGTGCCGACGGTGGAGAAGCCGGTGATGCTCACCGTGCCGCCCGGCTCCTCCTCCGGCAAGGTGCTGCGGCTGAAGGGCAAGGGCTTCCACAGGAAAGGCGGCGGGCGCGGCGACCAGCTCGTCACGCTGATGGTGGATCTGCCCGCGGGCGATGCGGCGCTGAAGCAGTTCGTGGAAGGCTGGAGCGGCGGCGGCAATCCTCGCGCGGCGATGGGGGTCTAGCGTCCGGGGCGGGGAACCGCCGCGGGTTCTCAGGGCTTCTCCATGCGTTATGAACGCCATGAGCAACAGGGGAAGCCGTTTGCCCGAAACAGCGACCGCATTGACGCCGGAAGCCCGCGCCGCGCGCGAGCAGGGGACGCTCGATCGTGAGCTGGCGAAGCTGGGCATCGGCAATTACACGCTGGAAGTGATCCGCCGCGTCGTCGACGGTGTATACACCGTTGGTTTCATCCATGCGGGCAACCTCGCCTATCTCTCGCTGATGGCGGTGTTTCCGTTCTTCATCGTGCTGGCGGCCGGGCTTTCCGTGATGGGCGTGGACGATCGCGTCCAAATCGCGGTTTCCTCCTTCCTCCATGTGCTGCCGCGCGACGTGGCGGATATCCTGCGCAAGCCGATCCATGACGTGCTGACCGCGCGCACCGGCGCGCTGCTGTGGCTCGGCGGACTGGTGGGGCTGTGGACGGTCGGCAGCTTCGTGGGCGCGATCCGCGATATCTTCCGCCAGGCCTATGGCACCACGGCGACGCAATCCATGTGGCGCGCGCGGCTGGGGCTGTCGTTGGGGATCGTGGTGTCGGTGCTCGTGACGCTCATCTCCTTCATCGTGCAGGGCATGCTGACGGCGGCGGAGCAATTCGTCTGGCACTTGATTCCATGGGCGCAGGACGCCGCGCGCTGGATCGGGATCAGCCGCGTGATCCCGGCGGCGGTGATGTTCGTGGCGCTGCTGATGCTGTTCTATTTCGTCACACCCTCGAAATATCGTTACGACGGTAGCCGGAAATGGCCAGGGGCATTGTTCACCACCCTGTGGTGGATCGGGATGACCGCGGGCCTGCCGCTCATTCTGTCGCGACTCGGCGGATACAGCCTCACTTACGGGGGGCTGGCCGGCGTGGTCGTGATGCTGCTGTTCTTCTATCTGATCGGGCTGGGGCTGGTGATCAGCGCGCACCTCAACGCGGCACTGGCGGAACCTGCGGAAACGGGGCTAGAGGGACAACAAATGGAACCAGAAGAAAAGGCGGGACCGTGAGCGGATTGATGGCCGGAAAGCGCGGGCTGATTATGGGCCTCGCGAATGACAAGTCACTGGCATGGGGCATCGCCAAGAAGCTGAGCGAAGCGGGCGCGGAACTGGCCTTCAGCTATCAGGGCGAGGCGATGGAGAAGCGCGTGCGCCCGCTGGCGGAGCAGCTCGGGGTGGAGCGCCTGTTCGATTGCGACGTATCCGACATGGCGCTGGACGCCACCTTCGCCGCGCTGGCGCGGGAATGGCCGACGATCGATTTCCTCGTCCACGCGATCGGCTTTTCCGACAAGTCCCAGCTTCGCGGCCGCTTCTACGACACGACGCTCGACAATTTCCTGATGACGATGAACGTCTCCGCCTATTCGCTGGTGGCGGTGGCGAAGCGCGCGCGGGAGATGATGCCGGAGGGCGGATCGATCCTGACGCTCACCTATTACGGCGCGGAGAAGGTGATCCCGCACTATAACGTGATGGGCGTCGCCAAGTCCGCGCTGGAGACGAGCGTGAAATATCTCGCGGTCGATCTCGGGCCGGAGAACATCCGCATCAACGGCATCTCCGCCGGGCCGATCCAGACGCTGGCGGCGCGCGGCATCGGCGACTTCAACTATATCCTCAAATGGAACGAGCTGAACTCGCCGCTGCGCCGCACCGTGACGATCGAGGATGTCGGCGGCGCGGCCCTCTATCTCCTCTCGGACCTCGCGAGCGGGGTGACGGGCGAAATCCACCATGTCGACGCGGGCTATAACGTGATCGGCATGAAGGCGGAGGACGCGCCGGACATCGCGCTGGCCTGAGCAGGTGACCATCACCGTCCGCCCCGCGCGCGCCGAGGATGTGGCCGCGATCGACGCGCTCATGCGCGCCAGCTTCCCCGCACCGGACGAAGCGACTTTGGTGCGCGATCTGTGCATGGATGGCGACATGGTGCTCACCCTCGTCGCGCAGGATGAGGCGGCCGGGGCGCTGGCCGGGGCGATCGTGTTCAGCCGGATGGACGTGACGGTGGCGGGCAGGCAGGTTCCCTCCGTCGCGCTCGCCCCGCTGGCGGTCGCCGCGCCTTACCGGCGGCAGGGCGTGGCCGAGGCGCTGGTGCGCGCCGGACACGACCGGCTGGAGGCGGAGGGCGTGGTGCTGAGCTTCGTGCTCGGCGAGCCGGGCTATTACGGCCGCTTCGGCTATGACGCGGCGGTCGCGCGCAACTTCGCCTCGCCTTATGCCGGCGACTATTTCATGGCGCTGCCGTTGCAGGGCGGCCTCGTGCCGTGCGGTGTTCGCGAGGAAGCGCGCCACGCGCCGGCCTTCGCGCGATTGGGGGTATAGGGTGAGCTTCAACACCTTCGGCCGCGTGTTCCGCTTCACAACATGGGGCGAGAGTCATGGCCCGGCGCTGGGCGCGGTGGTGGACGGCTGCCCGCCGGGGATCGCGCTGTCCGAAGACGATATCCAGCCCTGGCTCGACAAGCGCCGCCCCGGCCAGTCGCGCTTCACCACGCA